>NZ_QQWV01000030.1:0-45301 GCF_003951715.1 Sphingomonas sp. ABOLH
TTGATGTTCCAAATATGCCAGGTGGAATAACCCAACACACTCAGCTCACTTCAAGGAGCCGGCTCTGCACATTACAATCTTGGTGGTTGTAACGAGACATACGAGCCAGCTTAAACTTTAAACGATCCAAAACCACCTTGAATGGCCCAGACCGCAAGCCGCCGCCCACATGTCCCTTCATCTACATCAACAATATCAAAGAACTAGACAACAATACCGGCGTCGCTTCGCTACCCCTCTTTAGGAAGGGCAGATCGCGTCGCCTGCGTTTCGCTGTCTCGGTGGAAGCGAGTAGCTCGCCCCGTCCGGTGAACAGCCCTCTACGGGGGGTCGCCCGACCCGTCAACGGCTTTTTGCAATTTTGTTTCGAGAAAGTTGCAGATCGGCGGAAATCCGCGGGTTTACCCCCTCTCAATCGATCGGGTTAAAAGGTGGTGTGATGGAAAGCCCCGCCGAATCAGCCCCTTCCCCCTCCGAATCGCTCGGGAACCAGGTCCGTCGCGCCGTCATCTGGCGTTCGGGAAGCCAGATTGTCGGGCAGATCGTGTCGTGGGCGTCGACCTTCCTCGTCATCCGGCTGCTGACGCCGGGCGACTATGGACTGGTCGCGATGACCGGGGTCGTGCTGTTGCTGCTCAACATGCTCAACGGCCATGGCCTAGCCAATGCGCTGATTCAGCATGGCAATGTCTCGCGTCGCGAGGAGCGGCAGGTGTTCGGGATGCTGCTGCTGCTCAACATCGTGCTGGGCGGCGTGCAGTTCGCCCTCGCCCCGCTGGCCGCCGCCTATTATCGCGAGCCGTTCGTCGCCGACCTGTTGCGGGTGCAGGCCCTTCTGTACCTCACCACGCCGTTCAGCTCCTTTGCCTACGCGCTACTGGCGCGGCGGATGGATTTCCATCGGCAGGCGCAGGTCAATCTGCTGTCGTCGCTCGCCGGAGCGCTGGCGGCGATCGGAGGGGCCTATGCCGGCCTTGGCGTGTGGACGCTGGTGCTGGCGCCCGCCACCCTGTTCGCGACGCGTGCGATCGGGCTGATGATCGCCGCCCGTGCCTGGATGTGGCCGAGCTTCGACTTTCGCGGTGCGGGCCATCTCGCCCGCTATGGCGGGATCGTGGCGGGCGCGAGTTTGCTGAGCTTCGCCCAGAGCCAGGCCGATATCCTCGTTGCCGGGCGCTTCTTCGACGCGCATGCGGTCGGTATCTACACCACCGCGCTGTTCCTGACCCAGATCTTCACCAACAAGGTCGTGCCGCCGATCAACGAGGTCGCCTTCTCCGCCTATGCCCGGATGCGCGACGATCCGGCGGCGGTCGCGAACGGGTTCGTCCGGTCGGTGCGGGTGCTGATGCTGGTCGCAGTACCCTTCTTCATTGGCCTGGCGGTGACCGCCGGACCGGCGGTGGCGATCGCGCTTGGGCCGCAATGGGCGGAGGCCGCGCCGCTGGTGACCCTGCTCGGCATCGCCATGCCGTTCATGACGCTGCAAGCGCTTTTCCCTCCGGCAGTCGACGCGATGGGCAAGCCCGGCACCACCGCCGGCACGACCGCGATCGGTGCGATCGTCCTGCCGATCGCCTTCCTGATCGGCGCGCGGTTCGGGATCGAGGGCGTGGCCGGAGCGTGGATCGTCGCGCATCCGATCCTGCTGGCGATCGTCGCCGCGCGGGCGCTGCCGGTCATCGGGTTGTCGGTGGGAGCCTTCGCCCGCGCGGTGGCGCCGGCGTTCGGCGCAGGGGCGGCGATGGCGGGTGCCGTAACCCTGGCCGTCCATGCCGCCGGGCCGCTGTCGCCGGTGCCGATGCTGGCGCTGCCGGTGGTGGTCGGCGGCGCGGTCTATGCCGGCAGCCTGTGGCTCTTCGCCCGCAGCGCGGTGCTCGACGCCTGGGCGATGCTCAGGCGGTCCTGAGCCGTTCGATCGCGGTACGAGTCGCCGCCAGATAGGCGTCGCCATGGAAGCGATAGGTGCCGATGAAGTGGACGAACGCCGGATCGGTCGCGAATGTCGCCCGTCCGAACAGCGCCGCATTCCAGAAGTTCAGATACCGGTCGTACGGCAGCAGCAGCGGATCGCGGCCATTGGCGACGACGAAGTTCGACGTCACCTGCTCGCTGCCCCAGCGCGACCAGCTCGCCCGGCCGATCGCCGCGTCCATCGCCAGCGAGAAACCTTCGGCCATTTCGCGCCCCGGCCCGCCCGGCGCAAAACCGGCAAAGCCCGAACAGCCGCGCACATAATGGAGCGGCCCATGCCCCGGCAGTTCTACCGATCCGATCGCCGCCTCCGCCGCGTCCTGCACATGCAGCCCCGCCGCGCGCGGATCGACGCCGGCCCGATCGCGCGCCAGCTCTGACGCGGTGCGGCGTTCGGCGCTCGCCTCGCCGCGCAACGTAAAATCACGCCCGGCATCGATCGCCGCGCGCACCTCGTGCAGGTCGCCCAGCGTCACCGTGTCCGAATCGACCTGGATCACATAGGCACGGCTGCGCAGGTCGAGGATGGTCAGCAACCGCTCCCATGTCCCGCCGCGCGGACACGGCCCGGTATCGACATCACCGATCGCGATGATGCGCGGACGGTTCAGATGATGCGCCAGCACCGCATGGTCGGCGGCGGTCAGCGTCCCGTCGTCGAGGATGACCACCCGCCCGCGCCCGAGCCGTTGCAGCAGCGACTTCACCGCGACCAGATAGGGCAGCAGCACCGCCGTCCCGATCATCGAGAACAGGATCACGCCATCGTCGCCCGTCGCGATCGGCGGGGTGGCGAGCACGCGCCGTGCCAGCCGGCGGTGCAGCCATTGCTTGACGTGCCAGTTGAGATGTTCGGCGAGCGAGGGAGTTGCCATGATGCCGCTCTATCGCTGCCGCCTTAACCGCCGGTCAACGCGCACTTACGCCTGCTGGATATAGGCGCGCATCGCGTTCGCCTCCGCCTCGATCCCGTCGATGCGATGCTTGACCAGATCGCCGATCGACACGAACCCGACCAGCGCGTCGCGCTCGACCACCGGCAGGTGACGGATGCGTCGCTGCGTCATCAGCGACAATGCGCCGAGGATCGATGCGGAGGGTGGCACGGTCACCACCGGGCTGCTCATCCGTTCGCCGACCGCCATTTCGAGCACGTCCGCACCGACCTCGACCAGCGCGTGCACCACGTCGCGTTCCGAAAAGATGCCGGCGACCCGATTGTCGACCAGCACCGGCACCGCGCCGATGCGATGCTGCGTCAGCAACGCCACCACCTCGCGCACCGGCATGTCGGCCCCGACCGACACCACGTCCCGCCCGCCCGAAATCGCCGCGATCGTCATCGCCCTCTCCTCCTGCGCGGCGGTTCCCTCCCGCATCGCGTCCATGGGGTTGAGAATTCCACGCTTCGCGCCCAATGAAAAGCCATGGCGAACGATCTGGACGACCCCGACTATGCCGCGTTCGCGTGGGCGCGGTTTCGCTGGCTGCTCAAGATCATGGGTGGCGTGTCGATCGTCGCCGCACTGGTCGCGCTGGGCGGCATCTGGTGGTGGATCGGGTCGATGAACTGGATCATCGCCGCCGCGACGCTGGGTGGGGTCGGCGGATCGGTGATGCTGGGCGGTGTGCTGATGGCGCTGGTGTTCCTGAGCAACGGCTCCGGTCATGACGCCGCGGTCGATTCGTTCAATGCCGAGCGCGATCCGGGGCGGGATCCGCGGGAGTAGGCGTCCGGTTGGTCACTTTCGCGAAGGCAGGAGTCCATAAGCGCTTCGTGGCGCGCAGTTCGCGCGCCCATCCCGCGTCACCCCGGGCTTGCCCCGGGGTCCCGCTTCTCTCCGACGCCAGAAGAAGAAGAAGAAGCGGGACCCCGGGTCAAGCCCGGGGTGACGATAGGGAAGGACCAAAATCGCAACCGCCCCAAAACGCAAAACCCGCCGGGAGCCTCAGCCCCCGGCGGGTTTTCGCGAAACAAATCGGCCCGGCTGCGGGCCGGACGCGCTTACTTGATCTTCGCTTCCTTGAACTCGACATGCTTGCGCACGACCGGGTCGTACTTGCGGAAGGTCAGCTTCTCGGTCTGGTTGCGCGGGTTCTTCTTGGTGACATAGAAGAAGCCGGTATCGGCCGAGCTGACGAGCTTGATCTTGACGGTGGTCGGCTTTGCCATGACCCAAAAACCCCTTGGGCATGACGCCCGCAAATGACAATGGAAAGCGACCCGCCACGACGCGGGCTGCTGCAAGTTGGGGGCGCATGCGGCAATCGCGCGCCCGAGTCAAGGCTGGACGCCTTCATCGGAACGTAACCTCTGCATTGCAGGTTGGGATTCAAGAGGATGAAGGAGACGGCAATGCGGATCGAGTCGGTGCATATCGATGCGGAACGGGCGATGACCCGGGGCGGCGCGACCCATCCCTATGCCGAGATCGAGGCGATTCGCGCCATCGCCACCGCCGAATCGAGCCTGCCGGCGCTGTCGGTCCTCGCGCTGGTCGATGCCGCCATCGCGCGCGGCGAGCGTGCCTCGCTGCAGGAATGGACGGCGCTGGCCCGCGACGCGGTTCGCTGCGGGCGCAGCGACGTCGCGACGGCGCAGGCCTATGCCGCCGCCTGTTCGGTACGCCTCGCCGGCTGAACCACGACACGCATGGACCCGCTCGTTCCCGCGCTGGTCGCGGTCCTGCTGGCGGGAGTCGGCGATCGTCCGGCACTGTTGAGCGCGATCCTCGCCGACCGGCACGGATCGGCGGCGACCACCGCCGGCCTCGTCGCGCAGGCGATCGGCTTCGCGCTGGCGGCGGTCGGCGGCATGCTGGTCGCGCCCTATCTCACCCCCAATGCGCGCAGTCTGTTGCTGGCGCTCGCCTTGCTCTCGGCGGGCGGGGCGGCGCTGTTCCCGGCGCGGATCAAGGACCGACTCGATCATTGGCGGCTGCCCGGCTGGCTGACCGGCTTCCTCGGGATCGGCATCCTGGCGCTGGGCGACCGTGCCCAGTTCCTCGTCTTCGCGCTGGTCGCCCGCACGCCCGATCCGGTGGCGGGCACCATCGGCGCGACGCTGGCGACCATCGCCCTGTGCAGCGCCGCCGCGACGCTGGGCGAACGCGGCTGGCAACAATTGCCGTTCCGCGTGATCCGGCCGGTCGTGGCGGGACTGCTGTTGCTGAGCGGCGCGATCATCGGCCTTGGCGCGCTCCGCCTGCTGTGATCCAGCCGGTCGATCAGGCCGACCGATTTTTTTGAACCGACAGCGCGGGAAAGATTCGGCACCGCAATCGTTGCTGAACCGAATCATATCCAGCCGGAGAAAATCCCGTGACCAACCCCGCGCTCGACACGCCGACCGACCTCCCCAACAACAAGGTCGCCAGCGTCGCCGATGGCTTGAACGCCGCCCTGGCCGACTGCTTCACCCTCTATCTCAAGACCAAGAATTTCCACTGGCACGTCTCCGGCCCGCATTTCCGCGACTATCACCTGATGCTCGACGATCAGGCGTCGCAGATCCTCGCGGTAACCGACGTCATTGCCGAGCGCGTGCGCAAGACCGGCAACACCACGCTGCGCTCGATCGGCGACATTTCGCGCCGCACCGCGATCAAGGACAATGACAAGGATTTCGTGAAGCCCGACGACATGCTCGCCGAGCTGCGCGACGACAATCTCAAGCTGGTCGAACGCCTGCGCGAAGCCCGCGAAGCCGCCGAGGATGCCGGCGACACCGCCACCAGCAGCCTCGCCGACGACTGGATCGACGAAGCCGAAGAGCGCGCCTGGTTCCTGTTCGAAGCCGCGCGCAAGGGCTGATCCCTTCCCGCCGGACCATGCCAGGGCCCGCCGGTGCCATCCGCACCGGCGGGCTTTTTGTCGCATCCGGAACCGCACCTGCCCCCCACGCGCTTCTGGGAACAGGGCGATCCTGCCCCCCGTCAAGCCGGAGCACCGACATGTTGAAATGGGCCGTCATCTTCCTGGTACTGGGTCTGGTGCTGGGCGCCTTGGGCTTCGGCGGCGTCGGTGGTGCGTTCGTCGGCATCGCCAAGATCCTGTTCTTCGTCGCCATCGCCATCTTCGCCATATTGCTCGTGCTGGGTCTGCTCGCCGGCAAGGGCGTGAAGAACGCGATCGACTGAAGCCGCCAGCGATGCGCGCCTTTGCCGATCTGCTCGACCGGTTGATCTATACCCGGTCGCGCAACGCCAAGCTGGCGTTGATCGGCACGTATCTGCGCGAGACGCCCGACCCCGACCGGGGTTGGGCGATCGCCGCGCTGACCGGCGACCTTGACCTGCCGGCGGTCAAGTCCGCCGCGATCCGCGCGCTCATCACCGAACGGACCGATCCGGTGCTGTTCGCGATGAGTCGCGACTTCGTCGGCGACACGGCGGAAACCGTCGCGCTGCTCTGGCCCGAACCGCCGCCGGGCAGCGTGACCGATGCCGATCCGCTGACGCTCGATACCGTCGTCACCCGGCTGCGCAGCCTGTCGCGCTCCGACGCGCCGCGCGCGCTGGCCGCCATGCTCGACCGGCTCGAGTCGGACGAACGTTTTGCCCTGCTCAAGCTCGCCACCGGTGGCCTGCGCGTCGGCGTGTCCGCCCGCCTCGCCAAGACCGCGCTGGCGCAGGCGTTCGGTCTCGACGTCGATGCGGTGGAGGAGGTGTGGCACGGCCTCGCCCCGCCTTACACCGAACTGTTCGACTGGGCGGAGGGTCGCGCCGAACAGCCGCATGCCGCCGACCTGCCGGTGTTCCGCCCGTTCATGCTCGCCCATCCGCTCGACGACGGCGTGGTCGACCTTGCCGACTATGCCGCCGAATGGAAATGGGACGGCATCCGGGTGCAGCTGGTCCATGTCGGCGGCGAAACCCGACTCTACAGCCGCGCCGGCGACGACATCACCGCCGCCTTTCCCGAAGTCGCCGCCGCGTTCCGCACCCCAGGCGTCCTCGATGGCGAGTTGCTGGTGCGGGGGCAAGGCCAAGGCGATGCGCTCCACGCCGACGACACCGGCGCGGCCAGCTTCAACGCGCTGCAACAGCGGCTGGGGCGGAAACTCGTGTCGAAGGCGATGCTGGCCGACTATCCCGCCTTCGTCCGCCTCTACGACATCCTGTTCGACGGTGCCGAGGACCTGCGCGAACGGCCCTGGCACGAACGCCGCGCCCGGCTCGAAACCTTCGTCCCCCGCCTCGACCCGACGACTTTCGACCTCTCCCGTCTGATCGACGCCGCCGACTTCGCCGAACTGGCCAACATCCGCAGTCGCGCGCGCGATTCGGCGATCGAGGGCGTCATGCTGAAACGCCGCGACTCCCCCTATGTCGCCGGCCGTCGGGTCGGGCTGTGGTATAAATGGAAGCGCGATCCGCTCGTCGCCGATTGCGTGCTGATGTACGCGCAGCGCGGCAGCGGCAAGCGATCGTCCTTCTATTCCGACTATACCTTCGGCTGCTGGACCGCCGACCCTGCGCAAGGCGGCGAGCTGCTGCCGGTCGGCAAGGCCTACTCCGGCTTCACCGATGCCGAGCTGAAGGACCTCGACCGCTTCGTCCGCCAGCACACGATCAACCGCTTCGGCCCGGTGCGTGAGGTGGAAAAGACCCTGGTGTTCGAGGTCGCGTTCGATTCGATCCACGCGTCCAAACGCCACAAATCGGGCGTCGCAATGCGCTTCCCCCGCATCAGCCGCATCCGGCTCGACAAGCCGGCGGCGGAGGCCGACCATATCGCGACGCTGTTGAAATGGGTGAGCTAACTCACCCACAGACGAAACCGTACCCCCGCGCAGGCGGGGGTCCAGAGCCAAGCGGAACCCACGTCAGCGCATGCGACCCTGGATCCCCGCGTGCGCGGGGATACGCTCAACCCTGCGGCACCGGCTCTAACGCAATCTCGAACAAGGTCGGCCACCATTTCCCGGTCACGAACAAACGCTTCCCCGCCGCATCCCACGCAATCCCGTTCAGCACCGCCTCCGGATCGAGCGGTCCCAGCTCCGCGCGCAGCGGCGCCAGGTTGACCAGCCCGTCGACCTCGCCGGTCGCCGGATCGATCCGCACGATATAGTCGCGGTGCCAGATATTGCCCCACAGCTTGCCGTCGATCATCTCCAGCTCGTTGAGGTTGTGCACCGGGCGGCCATTGGCGGTGATCGTCACCCGCCGCTTCTCCTTGAACGTCTTGGGGTCCATGAACCGCAAGGTCGGCGTCCCGTCCGACAGGATCAGCGAGGTCCCGTCGTTCGCCAGCCCCCATCCCTCGCCCGGATAGCGCGCCCGCCCGACCGACTTGAGCGTGCGTGCGTCCCAACGGTGCGCGATCCCGTCCTGCCAGGTGATGCTGACCAGCTGTTTGCCATCGACCGCCAGCCCCTCGCCGAACTGCAATCCCGGCAGCTTCGTGCGCGCTAGCACCTTGCCGTCGTTCAGCCGCACCCGCCGCACGTCCGACACGCCGGGCTGGCCGGTACTCTCGAACAGGCTGCCGTCATGCCACACCAGCCCCTGCGTGAAGGCGGCGCGATCATGCGGATAGCGTGCGACGATCCGTGCCGAGATGCCCTCGACCGGGACCGGTACATGCGCGGCGGGGGGCGCGCCGGTCTGGGCCACGACGGCGGTGGTGGCGAGCGCAAGGCCCAGCGGCAGTGTCCAGCGGATCATGCGCATATCTTTCTCGCCTCCTCCTTGCGCGTACCTGAACCGTTCAGAACGGCACCGCCGGGCCGGCCGGCACGATGCCGGTCGGATTGATATCCTTGTGGCTGCGATAATAGTGCGTCTTGATCTGGTCGAGGTCGATCGTGTCGGCGACGCCTGGCAGCGCGGCGATACGTTCGGCCAGCGCGCGCAGCCGCGGATAATCGACCAGCCGTCGGATATTGCACTTGAAATGCCCGTGATACACGGGATCGAAGCGCACCAGTGTCGTGAACAGCCGGATATCCGCCTCGGTCAGCCGCTCGCCGACCAGCCATTCGCCCGTCAACCGATCCTCCAGCCAATCGAGCGATGCGAACAGCGCATGGACCGCTTCGTCATAGGCGCCTTGCGTCGTCGCGAAGCCCGCGCGGTACACGCCGTTATTGACCGTCGCATAGACCCGCTCGTTCACCGCATCGATCTCGTCGCGCAGTTCAGCGGGATAGAAGTCGCCCGGCCTGGCACCCACATCGTCGAACGCGGTGTTCAGCATCCGGATGATCTCCGACGATTCGTTGTTCACGATGCGCCGCTCCTGCATGTCCCACAGCACCGGCACGGTGACCTTCCCGGTCATGTCCGGACCGGCCATGGCATAAAGCTGGTGCAGGTGATCCACGCCATTGACCGGATCGCCGGTCCCGCCGAATGCCCCGGCAAAGCTCCACCCCTGCGCGCCCATCACCGGCCCGACGACCGTCACCGGCAGCATCGCCTCCAGCCCTTTGAGCGCCCGGACGACCAGCGTGCGATGCGCCCAGGGACAGGCAAGGCTGACATAGAGGTGATAGCGATCCGCCGCCGCCGGAACGCCGGTCTGTCCATCCGGCCCCGGCGCCCCGTCGCGCGTCAGCCAGTCGCGAAACCCGCTCTCCGCCCGCTGGAAATTGCCCGACGCATCGGTCGGCGCGACCGGCGTATCATTGGTCCACACCCCGTTTTGCAGCATTCCCATCGGCAATCCCTTCGCATGTCGTCGCGCGTGCAACGCGCTCAGGCCGCGTCGGGGTTCCCGCCGTCCCGCCGAGCCGCACTTTCGCGCTTGAGCGGGCGGGCAACCGGACAGACTTCCTGCACGAAACCGTTCAGCGTGTTGGTCAGATTGTCGGGTACCAGCCGATAATAGACGAACTGCCCGCGCTTCTCGCTGCTGACCAGTCCGGCCGATTCTAGGATCGAGAGATGCTGCGAGATCGACGGTTTCGACATGTCGAACCGCGCCGCAATCTCGCCCGCGCTCAATTCGGCATGCGCCAGATAGGCGAGGATCTTGCGCCGGGGGACCGACGCCAATGCTTCGAACACGCGCTGCATGAAGCGATAGATAGGCGTGGAGCGCCGGCTTGACAAATATGCTTCGTTATTTAGGTTATTTCCTAATTATCGAAGGGCTCTGTTATGGCTGATTGCTCGACGTTGCGGATGAAGGCTACCGAAACCAGCTGCGCCGTACACGGGCGGGTCCGCTGGGCGCCCGGACGATCGTTGTGGATCGGCGGCATGACGCTCGCCGCGCTCACCCTTGTCCCGTTCCACACCACCTTCGGCAGCGTGCTGCTGTTCCTCGGCACCAGCGCGGTAACGCTGTGTGCCGGCCATTCGGTCGGGCTGCACCGGTTGCTGATCCACCGCAGCTTCGTCGCACCGCTGTGGCTGGAACGGCTGCTGGTCTATCTCGGTACCTTGGTCGGCATGGCCGGGCCGCTGGGCATGGTCCGGCTGCACGACATGCGCGACTGGGCGCAACGTCAGCCCGAATGCCACCCGCTCCACGCCCATCGCGCGCCGATGCTGCAGGATGCGTGGTGGCAAATGCATTGCCGGCTCGACCTAGACCATCCGCCGTGCTTCGTCCCCGAAGCCCGCCTGCGTGACGACCGGTTCCTGCGCTGGCTGGAGGCGAGCTGGATGGCGCAGCAACTCCCCTGGGCGCTGCTGTTCTTCGCCGTTGGCGGGATGCCGTGGCTGGTGTGGGGCGTGGCCGCCCGAGTCGCGGTCGGCGTCACCGGCCACTGGCTGGTCGGCCACATCACCCACCGGACCGGGCCGCAGGGCTGGGTGATCGACGGCGCGGGGGTACAGGGCCACGACCTTCCCGTCGCCGCGCTCATTACCTTTGGCGAAGCGTGGCACGGCAACCACCATGCCTTTCCCGAATCGGTGAGGCTGGGTGTCCTGCCGGGTCAGCATGATCCGGGCTGGTGGCTGTTGCTGGCGCTGCGGCGCGTCGGCTGGGTCAGCGCGCTGAACGAACCGGCCGACCTGCCGCCTCGCGCCGGGTTGCGGCGAGTGCACGGCGCAACGGTGGTGGAAAGGATCGCGTGAGCGTCGCCGCGCCGTCGATCTGCCGACGTATCGCATCGGTCACCGTGGCGGCCATTGCGGCCGTTGCCATACTGGTTACCGCCTGGGGACTGCGCGAGGTCATCGACCATCGACCGGTTGTCGACGGCCGCCTTCCCGGACTGATCCGGTTGGGGCTGTTCGGGATCGTCTTCGGATCGTTCATCGCCGTGCCGATCTGCCTGATGCTCGGGCTGCCGCTATGGGACTTTGCGATACGGTCGGAGCGACAGCGCCAACGCGACGCGCTGCGTTTCGGGCTGATCGCCGGCGCCCTGATCGGTGCGGTCATGGCGATCGTCGGCGATCCGGGAGCCCGCTGGTTCGACGAACCGCTCGACTTTATCGGCTACTGCGTTACCGGCCTCTGTGCAGGCCGGATCGCCCATCGGCTTGGCTATCCACGACGCTGAACCCCTTCCAGCCACACCCCGTTCGGTTCGAGCAGCTTCGAGCCTGTCGAGAAGTGTCCGTCGAGAGCCCCGTCGCAACGGCCCGCTCAAATCTCCCCGATCAGGCGCAACAGCGAACAATCGGGATCGAGCAACGCGCCGATCCGCAGTCCGTTCTGCGGCACCGGCGGCTGCAATCGGGGAAAGCCGGTCGCCTGTTCGGGCACCCCCGCCGCCTTCACCACCGCATAAAAAGCATCGACGTCATCCAGGCGCAGACAGCTGCCATAGCCGCTGGTCGTCGGGTCGAAGTCCGGCCACGCGAAGAATTCCAGCTGCAAGTCGCCCCGCGTGAGGATCATCCACCCCGCATCGCGCCACGCCTCCTCGAATCCCAGCTTGGCATAAAAGTCCGACGTCACCGCAAAATCGCGCGACGGCAGGTTGGGCGTGGCCCGGTCCATCGTCATCCTCTCGATAAAAGGCCGCGGTACAGCCGGCGACCGATGCTCCTGCCCGTACGCCGCGGCATCCTATCCTCACGTGAGCGGCGATCCAACCGATGGCTGGTCCGGACAGCGCGTTCGGCGCATCGAGCGGACAGCGGATCCACGCGTCCCATTCTCGCTCCGCCCGCCAGCGCAGGAACCAGGCGGCACGATCGTCCGGGCTTACCAGCAGCGGCACGGCACCGGCACACGAACAAGACGTTCCCAGCCACCCAAACGAAAAGGGGCCGGCTATCCCATCGGACAGCCGGCCCCCAATTCATCGCCGAAGCGAGAACCTCACAGCTTGTTGAGGTTCACCGCTGCGTGCTTGCCGCGACGATCGACTTCCAGCTCGAATTCGAGCCGGTCGCCTTCGTTGAGCGTCGGCAGACCCGCGCGCTCGACGGCCGAGATATGGACGAACGCGTCCGGCTGGCCATCGTCGCGCTGGATGAAGCCGAAGCCCTTCATCGCGTTGAAGAACTTCACGACGCCGCTCGCGCGCTCGCCGGTCAGCTGCCGCTGCGGGCCGCCCATGCCGCCGCCACGCGGGCCGCCTTCGCGCGGTTCGCGCGGGGCGCCGCCGCCGGTGACCGGCAGGGGTTCGCCGTCGATCTTGAGGTCGGTCGCCGAGATGCGGCCGCCACGATCGACAAGGGTGAAGCCCATCGGCTGGCCTTCGGCAAGGGCGCTGAGGCCCGCCTGCTCGACCGCCGAGATGTGCACGAACACGTCTTCGCCGCCGTCATCGCGGACCACGAAGCCGAAGCCCTTCTGCGCGTTGAAGAACTTGACCACGCCGGTCGCTTCGCCGACGACCTGCGGCGGCATGCCGCGGCCACCGCCGCCGCCACCACCAAAGCCGCCGCCGCCGCCACGGAAGCCGCCACCGCCGCCGCCGAAGCCGCCGCGATCACCGCCGCCGAAGCCGCCGCGATCACCGCCGCCGAAACCACCACGGTCGCCGCCGCCATAGCCGCCACCGAAGCCGCCACGATCGCCACCGCCGAAGCCGCCGCCACCGAAACCGCCACGGTCACCGCCGAAGCCGCCGCCACCGAAGCCGCCGCCGCCGTAGCTGTCGTCACCAAAACCGTCGCGCTTGTCCCTGCCGCGCCCACCGCGCTCGCCGCGCCGTCCTCGATCGAAACTCATTGCCCTGTTCGTCTTCCCGGTTCGCCCAACTTCATCGTAAACCCAAGCGTCGAGCGAAAAACGCAGGTGTCCGGGCACCGCCAAACCGGGTGCCACTCCCCTGCCATAGCCTAAAACACCGCAGGCCCAAACCAATTTCGCCGCAGCAATGCTTCCCGTCGTCCCGAACCTTGTACAATTGTGGCGAAACCGGCACAGATTCGCCCCATGGATACCATTTTGGCACTTCTGACCGACCCGGCCGCCTGGGCCGCCTTCCTGACCCTGGTCGTGCTGGAGGTCGTGCTGGGTATCGACAACCTCATCTTCATCTCGATTCTCTCGAACAAGCTGCCGCCGCACCAGCAACAGACCGCCCGCCGAGTCGGCATCGGCCTCGCGCTGGTCATGCGGCTGGCGCTGCTGTCGATGATCGCGTTCATCGTGTCGCTGACGAACCCGGTGTTCGACCTTGGCATCACCGGAGCGGTCGACGGCTATGGCAAGCCGAGCTTCGAAACCGCCTTTTCGTGGCGCGACCTGATCCTGATCGCGGGCGGGCTGTTCCTGGTGTGGAAGGCGACCAAGGAAATCCATCACACGATGGACGACGAACCGACCGGCGAAGCGCTCGACAAGCAGGGCAAGGCCGCCGTGTCGTTCGGATCGGCCATCGCGCAGATCGTCGCGCTCGACATGGTGTTCTCGATCGATTCGATCCTGACCGCGGTCGGCATGACCGACGAGGTGCCGATCATGATGGCCGCGGTGATCGTGACGGTCGCGATCATGCTGGTCGCCGCCGATCCGCTGGCGCGCTTCATCAACGCCAACCCGACCGTGGTCATGCTGGCATTGGGCTTCCTGCTGATGATCGGTGCGGTGCTGATCGCCGACGGCTTCGGCGTGCATGTGCCCAAGGGCTATATCTATGCCGCCATGGCCTTTTCCGCGGGGGTCGAGACGCTCAACATCGTCTCGCGCCGGTCCAAGACGAAAAAGCGTCTCGCGCGCGAAGCCATCGAGCGCGAGGCTGTTCGTTAAGACGGTGCCGGCACCGCAAAATGCGCTTCGGCGCATTTTCAAACGCCTCTCCAACCGCTAGGCGCGACCTATGACCGTCTATTTCCACGAAGAAGACCTGC
Source organism: Sphingomonas sp. ABOLH (assembly GCF_003951715.1). Classification (NCBI taxonomy): domain Bacteria; kingdom Pseudomonadati; phylum Pseudomonadota; class Alphaproteobacteria; order Sphingomonadales; family Sphingomonadaceae; genus Sphingomonas; species Sphingomonas sp. ABOLH. The sequence goes on from NZ_QQWV01000030.1 coordinate 14,190, forward strand.
CCGAGGGCGTCTTTGCCCCCGGCGCCGACATCGCCGTCGATACCGAGACGATGGGCCTCATCACCCCGCGCGACCGGCTGTGCGTCGTCCAGCTGTCGGACGGCGGCGAGGACCAGCATCTCGTCCGCTTCAACCCCGGCAGCAGCTATGCCGCGCCGAGCCTGAAGGCGGTGCTGGCCGATACGAGCCGGGTCAAGCTCTATCATTTCGGCCGGTTCGACCTCGCCGCGATCGAATATTATCTGGGCGTCGTCGCCGCGCCGGTGTTCTGCACCAAGATCGCGTCGCGACTGGTGCGGACCTATACCGACCGCCACGGGCTGAAGGAGCTGGTCCGCGAACTGCTGGGCCAGGACATTTCCAAGCAGCAGCAATCGTCCGACTGGGGCGGCCCGGTCCTCTCGGAGGCGCAGCGTGACTATGCGGCCTCGGACGTGCGCTTCCTCCATGCGCTGCGCGAGGAACTGGTCAAGCGCCTCGCCCGCGAAGGGCGGACCGATCTGGCGCAGGCGTGCTTCGACTTCCTGCCGCATCGCGCGCGGCTGGATATCGCCGGCTGGCCGGAAATCGACATCTTCGCGCATATGTAAGGGACGGCCATGTCGGAAATCGCCCGCCAGGAACGAACGCGCCGGCAACGCCGCGCCGCGCCCGGCAGCGCGCATGACCGGCTGATCGCGACGCTGATGGTCGCGCTGCCGATCGCCATCGGCGTGCTGGCGGCGTTCCTGGTGATGGCGCCTTTGTTCATGCGCGGCGACACCAGCTTCGTGCTCGACAAGAACAAGGTCGATGTCGCGCAGGAACGCATGCGCCTGCGCGCCGCCGAATATCGCGGACAGGATGCCAAGGGCCAGCCCTTCGTCCTCGACGCCGGATCGGCGGTGCAGAAAAGCTCGGCCGAACCGGTGGTCCAGATGCAGGAACTGGCCGCCGGCATCCGCCTGCCCGACGGCCCCGCCCGCCTGACCGCGCCGCGCGGCCGCTATGACATGCGCTCCGAACAGGTCGATGTGCTGGGCCCGATCCAGTTCCGCGCCGCCAACGGCTATTCGCTCGACACCACCAACGCCACCGTCGACCTGAAGACCCGCCGGCTGCGCAGCGGCGGCGCAGTCACCGGCACCACGTCGATGGGCAATTTCAGCGGCGACCGGCTCGACGCCGATCTGGAGGCGCGCACCGTGCGCCTCACCGGCAATGCCCGCTTGCGCATCGACCCGGCACGCACGAAATAGTCGCCCATGATTCGCTATGCGCTACCGGGCCTTGCCGCCACCATCGCCCTCCTCGCGGTCGCGGGGTCGGCGCCGGCACAGACCCGGCATGATTCGAACGCACCGATCGACGTATCGGCCAACGCCATCGAACTGCAGGACAAGCAGCAGCGCGCCGTGTTCACCGGTGGCGCGGTGTTCCGCCAGTCGACCATGACGCTGAACGCCGACCGCGTCGTCATCGCCTATAGCGGACAGATCACCGACGGTTCGCCACAGGCGACGCGGATCGACGCCACCGGCAATGTCGTGCTGACCCGCCCGGACCAGACCGCACGGTCGCGCTTTGCCGTGTATGACATCAACCGCCGCGTGGTGACGATGATCGGCGGCGTGCGGCTGACGCAGGGCGCCAACACGCTGAACGGCGGGCGCCTGTCGATCGACCTCGACACCGGCCGCGCGACCATCGACGGATCGGGCGTCGGCAGCAGCGCGGCACCCGGCGGCGGCGTGCAGCAGAGCGGCGGACGGGTCACCGGCCGATTCTCGGTGCCGAAGCGGAATTGACGTCGGACAGCAAAACCACGTCACCCTGGGCTTGACCCGGGGTGACGGAATAACGGTGCGACGGTATCGCCGAAAACCGGCACGAACTGACCGCATATCGCGCCCGAACCACCGAACAGACCTTCCCTTCCCCTCGCTGTCCATGCAATAATCCTGCCAAAGTCGCGGCGATAACGTCGCGGTAACCATCGCCATGCGATCAGGACGTTGCCGATGCCCGACACCACCCTGCTGACCCCCGCCACCGAAGCCCGCCCGTTTGCGGAAGTCCCCTCGGACCGCGGGCTGTCGGTCGTGTCGATCGCCAAATCCTATGACAAGCGCGTCGTGCTGTCCGACGTGTCGATGTCGGTCGGGCGGGGCGAGGTCGTCGGCCTGCTAGGCCCCAATGGCGCGGGCAAGACCACCAGCTTCTATTCCGCCATGGGCCTGGTGAAGCCCGATGCCGGCCGCATCCTGCTCGACGGTGAGGATATCACCGCGCTGCCGATGTATCGCCGCGCGATCCTCGGGCTGGGCTATCTCCCGCAGGAAACCTCGATCTTTCGCGGCCTGTCGGTCGAAAAGAACATCCTCGCCGTCCTCGAACTGGCCGAGCCGGACAAGGCGGCGCGCGCCGAGCGGCTCGAACAGCTGCTCGACGAATTCGGCCTCACCCGCCTGCGCGCAGCCTCCGCCATGGCGCTGTCGGGCGGTGAGCGGCGCCGCGCCGAAATCGCCCGTGCGCTGGCGGCGAACCCGACGATCATCCTGCTCGACGAACCGTTCGCCGGCATCGACCCGATCTCGATCGCCGACATTCGCGACCTCGTCATCCAGCTCAAGTCGCGCGGCATCGGCGTGCTGATCACCGACCATAATGTCCGCGAGACGCTCGAAATCGTCGATCGCGCCTACATCATCTATGACGGCCGCGTGCTGTTCGCCGGGTCGCCCGCCGAACTGGTCGCCGACGCCAATGTCCGCCGCCTCTATCTCGGCGAAGGCTTCGAACTCTAACCGCCATGAGCCTCGCCCCTCGCCTCGACCTGCGCCAGTCGCAATCGCTGGTGATGACGCCGCAGCTGCAGCAGGCGATCCGCCTGCTCGCGCTGTCGAATCTGGAGATTGAGGGGTTCATCGCCGAAGAGATCGAAAAAAACCCGCTGCTCGATTCCGGCGGCGGCGGCAGCGACGATGACGGCCCCGCCTTCGACGCCGCCGAACCCGTCGCGACCGCCAGCGAACCCGCCGGGTCGGACGAACTGCTCGGCATCGGCGCGGCGAGCGGCGAATCGCTCGATCTCGATCTGGGCGACACCTTCCACCATGACAGCCCGTCGGACGGGGTCGGCTCGCTCGACGGGGGCCTCGGCCTCGCCGCGACCGGGGGTGGCGGGTTCGACGAAGGCCCCGACTTCGACACCTTCGCCAGCGACGACGTCTCGCTCGCCGACCATCTGCTGCAACAGGCCGGGACCTGTGTCGCCGGTGCCGACCTGTTCATCGCCAGCGCGATCATCGACCAGATCGACGAATGCGGCTATCTCACCGGCTCGCTGCTCGACATCGCCCATCGCCTCGGCATCCCGCTCGCCCGCGTCGAAGCGGTGCTGGGCATCGTCCAGACCTTCGACCCCAGCGGCGTCGGCGCGCGCAGCCTCGCCGAATGCCTGACGATCCAGGCGAAGGAGGTCGACCGCTACGATCCCTGCATGGCGCGGCTGATCGACAATCTCGATCTCGTCGCGCGCGGTGCCCTGCCGCAGCTGCGCCGCATCTGTGAGGTCGACGACGAAGACCTCGCCGACATGATCCGCGAACTGCGCGGCTATGATCCCAAACCCGGCTGCCGGTTCGGCGGAGAGCGCACCCAATCGGTCGTCCCCGACCTGATCGTCGCGCCGCGCAAGGACGGCTGGGCGGTGGAGATCAACGGCGCCACCCTCCCGCGCGTCCTCGTCAATCGCGGCTATTTCGCCGAACTCAGCGCCAATGGCGACAAATCGTCGAAAGCATGGCTGTCCGACTGCCTCGCCAGCGCCAACTGGCTGGTAAAGGCGCTCGACCAGCGGCAGCGCACCATCCTGAAGGTCGCGACCGAGATCGTGAAGCAGCAGGAGGCGTTCTTCCGCCAGGGCGTCGCCCATCTCCGCCCGCTGACCCTCGCCAAGGTGGCCGAAGCGATCGAGATGCACGAATCGACCGTCAGCCGGGTGACCTCGAACAAATATCTTTCCTGCCCGCGCGGGCTGTTCGAGCTGAAATATTTCTTCACCTCCGCCATCCAGTCGGCCGATGGCGGCGAGGCGGTGTCGGCACTTGCGGTCAAGGACGCGATCCGCACCCTGATCGCGAACGAGGACCCCAAGAAGATCCTGTCCGACGACACGCTGGTCGAACTGCTGAACGCCAAGGGCTTCGATATCGCCAGGCGGACGGTCGCCAAATATCGCGAGGCGATCGGGCTAGGGTCGTCGGTCCAGCGCCGCCGGCAAAAGGCGCTGGGCGGGTAGGACTTTCCTACACGGGGCAGCGTCGCCATGATGGCCGGCGCTCTTTCCCACCGTCCATTCGCGTCCTTTTACCGGGCAAGGTCACGCACGCCGTAAAACGCGCACGAGTGTGAACTTAGTGAACTTTGGAACCGGCGTTGCCGCTAAATGCTTCAAATCATTCAAGCCCGTGTGGTTCGAGTAGCGATCGAGCCTGTCGAGAGCGCGTATCGAGAACGGGGTTCCGCTGGACAGGCGTTCTCGACGGACGCTTCTCGACAAGCTCGAAGCTGCTCGAACCCAACGGGGGATTTGGAAAGGTCGTCCTAAACGTCCAATTTCTCATAATCCGCCGGCGGCGGCACGCCTTCCATCCGCTCGGCCAGCAGCGGGCGAAAGCTCGGGCGGCTCTTCATGCCGACATACCAGCGCTTCGCCAGGTCGTGCGTCTTGAAATCGATCCCGCCCAGATAATCGGCGATCGAAATCTGCGCCGCCGCCGCCAGGTCGGCGAGGCTCATCGTCGCGCCGCCGATCCACTGCCGATGGTCGAGCAGATAATCGATATAGTCGAGATGCTCGACCGCCGCCTTCATCGCCTCGCGCAGTACCCGCGTATCGGGCGTCTGGCGGTGGACGATGCGCTTCTCCATCCGCTCCATCAGCAAGGGACCTGTGATCTCGCGATAGAATTGCGTGTCGAACCACGTCACCAGCCGCCGCTGTTCGGCGCGGTCGGCGGCGCTGCCGTTCAGCATGGCGGGCTTGTCGCCCGTCTCCTCGATATATTCGCAGATCGCCATCGAATCGATCAGCCGGATGCCGGCTTCGTCATCGATCATCACCGGGGTCTGCCCGGCCGGATTGATGTGCAGGAACTCGTCGCGCCGCGCCCAGGGCGATTCGCGCACCGGCTGATAGCCGATGCTCTTTTCCGCCAGCAGCAGGCGGACTTTCCGCGAGAAAGGACATAGCGGGAATTGCAGGAGCTGCCACATGGGTCCGTGTTAGGCCGCAGGCTGGCCGGGCGGAAGGGGATTCGTGTGGGGTTGCTCGGCAGTCTGGTCTGGTTGGTCGTGGCGATCCTGCTCGCCGACCGCTCGCCGCGCCCGGCGGTTCAGGCGGTGGCAGTCGTCTGTGCAGGACTTTCCGGCACGACCCTGCCCGATCTCGACCTGCTGCTGCCGCTCGGCCATCGTAGCGGCCTGACCCATTCGCTGCTGCCGCTTGCCCTCGCCCTGTTCGCCACGCGCTGGCGCCCGGTCATGGCCGGCCTCGCGATCGGCATCGGCCTGCACCTCGCCGCCGATACCTTCCCCAATGCGATGCGCGGCTTCGCGACGGTCAAGCTGCCGGGCGTCGGTTCGCTCGGCGCCACCGGTTCCTATGCGTGGCTGGGGATGCAAGCGCTGGCCGCGACGCTGGCCGGCGCGGTCCTGCTGGCGGCGGCGCTCCCGATCCGCCTTGCCCTCGTCACCGCCGCGGCACTGGCGATGGTCGGGATCGCCTATCTCTTCGCGACCGATGGCGGCTGGCCGGCGCTGGCGGTCTATGGCGCGTTCGGCTGGCTGGCGATCCGGCGGAGGACCGTGCGGGTGGCAAGCTAACCTGCTGGCAAGTTTTTTGCCCTACAGCCAACGGCATGGAAGCGACCTTCTCGATCCGCAACGACATCCCGCATGCGCTGATGCACATCACCATGGCGGGCTTTTTCGAACCGGCGGACATCGCGCGGTTCGCCGCTGCGCGCGATCGCGAACTCCTCGCGTTGCGGACGCGTCCCAACGAGCATCTGACGCTGGTCGATATCCGCGCGATGGATATCCAGGCCGCCGACAGCGTCGCCGCCTTCCGCCAGTTGCTTGCCGATCCGCGCACCGTCTCGCGCCGGATCGCGTTCGTCGTCGGCCGCTCGCTGGCCGCGATGCAGATCCGCCGCGCCGCGCATGGTCGCGACACGCAATATTTCGCCGATATCGAGGAAGCGGAGGCATGGCTGCTGTCCCCGCAGACACCGCTGCGGATGGCGTCCCGGGCCGGCTGACCGGCCCGGGACCACCAATCAGGCGGCGACCTCCGCTTGTTGCGCCACCGCCGTGTCGTCGCTCAGCGGATGCGCCAGCCGCGTCAGCATTTCCTTTGGCACCACCTGCCAGAAATGGTGCTTCGCCCGGTCCCAATCTTCCAGGATCGCGCCCGACCAGCGGCTGTCGGTCATCGCATGATGTTCGGCGACCAGGCCCTTGAGCACCCCTTCCCAATGCGCCGCCCCCAGCCGGTGCAGCGTGATGCTCTCCGGATTATGGTTGCGCTCGAAACTGGCGTCATGGTCGTAGATGAACGCCATGCCGCCGGTCATGCCCGCGCCGAAGTTCGTACCGGTATGGCCCAGCACGACCGCCGTCCCGCCGGTCATATATTCGCAGCCATTGGCGCCGCAGCCCTCGACCACGACGGTCGCGCCCGAATTGCGCACGGCGAAGCGCTCGCCCGCCTGCCCCGCCGCGAACAGCTTGCCCGACGTCGCGCCGTACAGGACGGTGTTGCCGACGATGGTGTTCTCATGGCTCTTGAGCGGTGACGACACCATCGGGCGGACGGTGATGATCCCGCCCGACAGCCCCTTGCCGACATAGTCGTTGGCGTCGCCGAACACCTCCAGCTTGATGCCCTTGCACAGGAACGCGCCGAGGCTCTGCCCCGCCGACCCGCGCAGCCGCACGGTGACATGGCCGTCGGCCAGCTTCGACATGCCGAACTTGCGCGTGATCTCGCTGGACAGGCGGGTGCCGACCGCGCGGTGGGTGTTGCGCACGGAATAGGTCAGCTGCATCTTCTCGCCGCGCGAGAAGACCGCCGCCGCATCCTTGATCATCTGTGCATCGAGGCTGTCGGGCACTTCGTTGCGGAAGGTCGACAGGCTGAAGCGCCGCTCGCTCTCGTCCGCATCGACCTTCGCGAGGATCGGGTTGAGGTCGAGGTCGTCGAGATGCTCGGCCCCGCGGCTGACCTGCCGCAGGAACTCGGTCCGTCCGACCACCTCGTCGAGGCTGCGCACGCCGAGGCGCGACAGGATCTCGCGCACTTCCTCGGCGATGAAGGTCATCAGGTTGATGACCTTTTCGGGCGTACCGGTGAACTTGGCGCGCAGCCGCTCATCCTGCACGCACACGCCGACCGGACAGGTGTTGCTATGGCACTGGCGCACCATGATGCAGCCCATCGCCACCAGCGACAGCGTACCGATGCCGAACTCCTCGGCGCCGAGGATCGCGGCGGCGACGATGTCACGCCCGGTCTTGAGCCCACCATCGGTGCGCAGCACCACGCGACCGCGCAGGCCGTTCAGCGTCAGCGTCTGGTTGACCTCGCTCAGCCCCATTTCCCACGGCGTGCCGGCGTACTTGATCGACGTCTGGGGCGACGCGCCGGTCCCGCCGACATGCCCCGACACGAGGATGACGTCGGCATGCGCCTTCGCCACGCCCGCCGCGACCGTGCCGATCCCGGCCGAACTGACCAGCTTCACGCACACCCGCGCCTTCGGGTTGATCTGCTTCAGGTCGTAGATGAGCTGCGCCAGATCCTCGATCGAATAGATGTCGTGGTGCGGCGGCGGGCTGATCAGCGTCACCCCCGGCGTCGCATGGCGCAGCTTGGCGATGAACTCGGTCACCTTGAAGCCGGGCAGCTGCCCGCCCTCGCCGGGCTTCGCACCCTGCGCGACCTTGATCTCGATCTCGTCGCAGGCGTTGAGATACTCGGCGGTGACACCGAACCGGCCCGACGCCACCTGCTTGATGACCGAATTGCCGTTATCGCCATTCTCGTACGGCTGGTAGCGGATCGAGTCCTCGCCGCCCTCGCCCGAGACCGCCTTCGCGCCGATGCGGTTCATCGCGATCGCCAGCGTCTCATGCGCTTCCGGGCTGAGCGCGCCCAGCGACATGCCCGGCGTCACGAACCGCTTGCGGATCTCGGTGATCGCCTCGACCTGTTCGATCGGCACGCCCGTGTCGGGGAAATTGAACTCCAGCACGTCGCGCAGATAGACCGGCGGCAGGTCGCGCACGCCCCGCGAAAACTGCATGTACGTCGAATAGCTGTCGGTCGCGACCGCGGTCTGCAGCAGGTGCATCAGCTGCGCCGAATAGGCATGCGCCTCGCCGCCGCCACGCTGGCGATAGAAGCCGCCGATCGGCAGCGTCGCCACCGCCGTATCGAACGCCGCCTCGTGCCGCTGCGTCGCGTTGACGTGCAGCGAGTGATAGCCCTCGCCCGAAATCTTGGCCGGCATGCCGGGGAAGAAGTCGTTGACCAGCGCACGGCTCAAGCCCACCGCTTCGAAGTTGTACCCGCCGCGATAGCTGGAGATCACCGCGATCCCCATCTTCGACAGGATTTTCAGCAGTCCTTCGTCGATCGCGGTGCGGTGGCGCTTCAGCGCCTCGTCCATGCCGATCTCGCCGAACAGCCCGCGCGCATGGCGGTCTGCAATGGCGGCTTCGGCCAGATAGGCGTTCACCGTCGTCGCGCCGACGCCGATCAGCACCGCATAATAGTGCGTGTCGAGACATTCCGACGACCGCACGTTGATCGACGCGTAGGACCGCAGCCCCTTGCGAACCAGATGCGTATGCACCGCCGCCGCCGCCAGCACGCCCGCAATCGGCACCTTGGTCGCGTTCAGATGCTCGTCGGTCAGGAACAGCTCGCTGCGCCCCTCGCGCACCGCCTGTTCGGCCTGCGCGCGGATGCGAGCGATCGCGGCGCGCAGCGCCTCGGGTCCCTCGCCCGCCGGGAAGGTGCAGTCGATCTCCGCTGCCTGGGCGCCGAAATGCGCCTTCAGCCGCAGCCAGTCGCTGTTGGTCAGCACCGGGCTGTTCAGCACCAGCACCGCGCTTGCCCGATCCCCGGTGTCGAGGATGTTGGCGAGGTTCCCGAACCGCGTCTTGAGCGACATGACATAGCGCTCGCGTAAGGGATCGATCGGCGGGTTGGTGACCTGGCTGAAATTCTGGCGGAAGAAATGGCTGATGAGGCGCGGCTTGTCGGAAATGACCGCCAGCGGGGTGTCGTCGCCCATCGATCCGATCGCTTCCTTGCCGCCCTCGACCATCGGCGACAGGATCAGTTCCATGTCCTCCAGCGTCTGCCCGGCGCACACCTGCCGCCGCGCCAGTTCGGCGCGGTCGTAGCGCAGCGGCGCTTCGGCGGGGGCCGGCAGGTCGTCGATGGTCAGGAACCGGGCGGTCATCGCCGCATAGTCCGCCTCGGCAGCGATCTTGTCCTTGATCGCACGGTCCTTGTAGAGCCTGCCCTCGCCCAGATCGACGGCGAGCATCTCGCCCGGGCCCAGGCGGCCCTTCTCGACCACTGTCGCCTCGGCCACCGGCACCATCCCCGCTTCCGACCCGACGATCAGCAGCCCGTCGCCGGTCAGCGTGTAGCGCAAGGGGCGCAGCGCGTTGCGGTCGAGCCCGGCGACCGCCCAGCGGCCATCGGTCATCGCCAGCGCGGCGGGGCCGTCCCACGGCTCCATGACGCTGGCGAGATAGTCGTACATCGCGGTATGCGCCGGCGGCATGTCGGGCGCGCCCTGCCACGCCTCGGGCACCAGCATCAGCTTGGCGGTCGGCGCGTCGCGGCCCGAGCGACAGATCGTCTCGAACACCGCATCCAGCGCCGCCGTGTCCGACGCGCCCGCCGGGATCACCGGCTTGATGTCTTCCGAGCGTTCACCGAACGCGATGCTCGCCATCTTGATCTCGTGGCTGAGCATCCAGTTCTTGTTGCCGCGGATCGTGTTGACCTCGCCATTATGGGCGAGACAACGGAACGGCTGCGCCAGCCACCATTGCGGGAAGGTGTTGGTCGAATAGCGCTGGTGAAAGATCGCGACGCGCGATTCGAAGCGTTCGTCGGTCAGGTCGGGATAGAAATCCGACAGGCTCTCTGCGAGGAACAGCCCCTTGTAGATGATCGAGCGGCACGACAGCGAACAGAAGTAGAACCCGGTGATCTGCGCGGCGATGATCCGCTTCTCGATCCGGCGGCGGACCAGATAAAGGTTCTTCTCGAACTCGGCCTCGTCCATCTCTTCCGGGGCCGGCCCGGCGATCATGATCTGCTCGATCTCCGGCCGGGTCGCCTGCGCCTTCATGCCGATCACCGACACGTCGACCGGGACCTGCCGCCAGCCATAGATCGACCAGCCCGCCTCGATGATCTCCGATTCGACCAGCGTACGGCAGGTCTCCTGCGCACCCAGATCGGTACGCGGCATGAACACCATGCCGACCGCGAGCCGCGCGTGCAGCGGCTTGTGCCCCGACGCGGCGATCGCATCGTCGAAGAAACGGTGCGGCAGGTCGACATGGATGCCGGCGCCGTCGCCGGTCTTGCCATCGGCATCGACCGCGCCGCGGTGCCACACCGCGCGAAGTGCATCGATCGCCGACTGCACGACCCGGCGCGACGGCTTGCCATCGGTCGCGGCAACCATGCCGACGCCGCAGGCATCGCCTTCGAATTCGGGGCGGTACATGCCTTCGGTGGCAAGGCGGAGGCGTTCGGAGGTCATGTCGGTCATTCGTTCTCGCCCTTCGGCTTAGGAGGCTTCGGCAGATGCGCGGTCGCGGCCTCCACCTTCTTCATGATGCCCGGCATTTCCTGCAGCATCATCGGCATCGCCTTCATCATTTCGCCCATGATTTCCGGGTCGGCGAACAGCGATATGAACTGCTCGCCGAACGCCTGACCCGAAGGCGTGGCGAAAAAGGCGTTCAGGTCGTTCAATTGCCGCGCGTCGAACCGCTTGGCCAGCGCACGGGCCATGCCGGTGCGCAGCGACGGTTCCATCCGCCCCATCAGCGGGCCCAGTTCCTCGCCCATGACGCGCGTCATGATCCGCATCCGTTCATCGAACGCCGGATCGGCGGCCCGCGCCTTGGCCCGACCGCCGGGCACCGCCGTTTCCATGTTCGCGAGCATGGCATCCATCATCGCCGGAAACTGCTGCCGCATCAGCCGCATATAGACGCCCTGCGGCACCAGCACCGCGACCGACTTTTCCGCCAGCGCTAGGCGCGCCGGATCGATCGGTTGTACGGCAGCGGGGGCGGCCGGTGTCTGGGCCAGCGCCGGCGTGGCACCCAACAGCGAGGCTGCGAGGATCAGCGCCTTCATGCCGCCACCTTCGCAGCCTTAGCCTTCGCCTTCAGGTACGCGTGCATCCGCTCGGTCACGTCGCGGCCGTCGCGGATCGCCCATACCACCAGCGATGCACCGCGCACGATGTCGCCGGCCGCGAACACCCCGTCCAACGACGTCATCATCGACTTGCCGTCGACGCGCACCGTGCCCCAGCGGGTCACGCCCAGTTCGGGGGCATCGAACAGCGTCGGCAGATCCTCGGCATCGAAGCCCAGCGCCTTCACCACCAGATCGGCGTCGAGCACGAACTCGTTGCCCGGATCGGCCTCCGGCGCACGTCGCCCCGAGGCGTCGGGCGCGCCCAACCGCATGCCGGTCGCGCGGACCTGCACCACTTGGCCCTCACGTTCGTCGAACGCAGCGGGGGCAGAGAGCCAGACGAACTCGACGCCCTCTTCCTCGGCATTGGCGACCTCACGCTGCGAGCCGGGCATGTTGGCGCGGTCGCGGCGATAGAGGCACTTCACCGACTTGGCGCCTTGGCGGATCGCAGTACGAACGCAATCCATCGCGGTATCGCCGCCGCCGACCACGACGACATTCTTGCCCGCCGCATTCAGCGACCCGTCGTCATAGGCAGCCACCTGATCGCCGAAGCCGACCTTGTTCGACGCGGTCAGGTAATCGAGCGCATCGACCACACCGCCGCTGCCGACGCCCGGTGCCTTGATCGCGCGGGGCTTGTACACGCCGGTCGCGATCAGGATCGCGTCATGCTTCTGGCGAAGCTCGTCAAGCTTCGCATCGCGGCCGACCTCGAACCCTTCGTGAAAGACGATGCCGCCTTCTTTCAGCCGCTCGACCCGGCGCATCACCACCGGCTTTTCCAGCTTGAAGCCCGGAATGCCATAGGTCAGCAGCCCGCCGGCGCGATCGTAGCGGTCATAGACATGGACGTCATAACCGAGGTTGCGCAGCCATTCCGCCGCCGCCAGCCCCGCCGGGCCTGCGCCGACGATGCCGACCGACTGGCCACGCGCCGGGCCGACCGCGACCGGTTCGACCCAGCCCTTTTCCCACGCGGTATCGGTGATGAACTTTTCGACCGACCCGATGGTGACCGCGCCATGGCCCGAAAACTCGATGACGCAATTGCCCTCGCAAAGCCGGTCCTGCGGACAGATGCGGCCACAGATCTCGGGCATGGTCGAGGTGCTATTCGACAGCTGATAGGCCTCCTGCAACCGCCCCTCGGCCGTCAGGCGTAGCCAGTCGGGGATATGGTTGTGCAGCGGGCAATGCACCGAGCAATAAGGGACGCCGCATTGCGAGCAGCGCCCCGCCTGATCCTCGGCGGTCGGCGGGGCATAGCGCTCCGCGATCTCGCGGAAATCTTCCGCCCGCAATTCGGGTTCGCGCTTCGCAGGATAGGACTGCGGACGCGAAACGAACTTCAACATTGCTTGCTCGGCCATAATGCCCTCCGACCTTTCGGAAAGCATGTTTTGACCGCTGAGTCACGCAATAATCGGTCGATAGGTAAGCTATGATGACCTTATTGCTGCGTGTTGAATAGCAGTTTTTCAAGAACCAATCGCAACAACGGCTTTTATGGCCGTATCGGACCTATCCCACTGCGGGGATACGTCCTTGCGACAACAGCATAATCAACGCCCCGCCCAGCAGCACGCGGTAGACCACGAACGCCATATAGCCCCGCGTCGACACGAGCTTCAGGAATCCGACGATCGATGCATATCCCACGACGAACGAGATGACCGTCGCCAGCAGGGTCGGCCCCGGACCATAGGGGCCGAACTGTCCCCAGGTCTTGAACAGCTGGTATAGCCCCGACGCCAGCACCGCCGGAATGGCGAGCAGGAACGAGTAGCGCGCCGCCGCCTCGCGGGTGAAGCCCATGAACAGCCCGGCGGTGATCGTGCCGCCCGACCGCGACACGCCCGGCAGCAACGCCATCGCCTGTGCAAAGCCGAACACGATGCCGCTGCCCCAGCGCAGCCGGTCGAGGCCCAGCCGCCGTCGCCCGACCAGATCGGCGATGCCCAGCAGGATGCCGAAGCCGATCAGGCTGAACGCGGTGAACCACAGATTGCGCAGCGACGTCTCGATCGCGTCCTTGAACAACAGCCCCAGCACGACGATCGGCAGCGTGCCGACGATCACCAGCCAGCCCATCCGTGCATCGTCGCGCGCGACCGCATCCTGCCGGCCGCCGAAGAACTGGCCCAGCCACGCCGTCGCGATCCGCCAGATATCCTTGCGGAAATACAGCAGCACCGCCGCTTCGGTCCCGATCTGGATGATGGCGGTGAACGCCGCCCCCGGATCGGTGCCCGATGGCAGGAACGCCCCGGCGATGCGCAGATGCGCGCTGGACGACACCGGCAGGAACTCGGTCAGTCCCTGGATGATGCCGAGGATCGTGGCTTCCAGCCACGCGGTTGCAGGGTTCACGCGCGGGCGACCTTGTTGAAGCGGCCATTCTTGCGATAGACGACCAGCCAATCGGGCGCGACCGTCGCCAGTGGCACCGGCCGCACGCCGAACGCCTCGATCCCCGGCACCCCGTCACCGACGACATTGTCGCGCGACAGCATCGCCCATTGATCCTTGCTGATCGGGGTGAACGGCATCGCCGCGATCGCTCCGCCCAGATCGTTGGGAATTTCGAGGAAGCGGACATCGCGCCCGATCGCACCCGCGATCCAGCGGTTGAGGTCGCCCATCGAGATCACGTCCGGCCCGCCGATCGCATAGGTCTGTCCACCGAAGCGCTCCGGTTCGGCCAGCGCCTTGACCACCACCTGCGCCAGATCGACGACATAGATCGGCTGGAACTTGGTTGCCGCGGCCATCACCGGCACCAGTGGACGCCCGATCAGCGCCGGCGCGCCCGAAATCATCCCGGCGAAGCGATTGACGAAGCCATCCTCGCGCCCGAACACGATCGACGGACGCAGGATGGTCGCGGTCGGAAAGGCGGCCAGCACCGCCTGCTCGCCCGCCGCCTTCGACCGGCCATAGGCCGAGGGCGAGGCCGGATCGGCGCCGATCGCCGAAATCTGCACGAAGGCCTTCACGCCCGCCGCAGCGGCGGCTTCCGCCACGGTGCGCGCGCCCGCAACATGCACCTTGTCGAAATCGCCCTCGAGGATACCGACCAGGTTCACGACCGCATCCGATCCGGCGACCGCCCGCACGACCGTCTCCGGCCGCGACAGGTCGGCGGCGACGAACTGCGTCTGCCCCAGCCCGCCCTGCGTGCGCAGGTACAGCGCCTGACGCGGATCGCGCTGCGCGATGCGGACGCGTGCACCCGCCTTCAACAATTCCTGCACGACATAGCGGCCGACAAAGCCGCCGCCGCCGAACAGCGTCACCAACTGGTTCTTCATCGAGTCCGCCCTTGCCTGTCTCTACGCCAAGGCCCCATGCCGCTCCTGCAGCAAAACGGCAAGGACAACCTAAAATTCTCGAAACAAGTTGTTGACACCCCGCCGCACCCCCCGTAGAGGCGCCCTCCTACCCCGTGCCCAGATGGCGGAATTGGTAGACGCACCAGCTTCAGGTGCTGGCGATCGCAAGGTCGTGGAGGTTCGAGTCCTCTTCTGGGCACCATTTCTTCGCATAGCGTCGAAACAGCTTCGGGGATCGTCGGAACGACGGTCCCCGCAGGCACTTGTCTGCGGGCCGGTCGCCCGTCCGGGTGAATATCTTTCGATTCCATCGATCTGCCGTCCGACTGGACGTTACGGGTTGGCGCGTGTCATTCGTCATTACCCTCTGATGATCGACGATGATGTCCTCAAACGCTGGTTCGTCGCGGACGTGCTTCCGCTGGAGCGCGACCTCGAACGCTATCTGGCGCGCCATTGCCGGGCGCGGGATGACGTGATCGACCTTCGGCAGGAGGTGTACGAACATGCGGTCGGTGCCGCGCGCCGGGGGATTCCGTTGAACACGCGGCCGTTCGTCCTGACCATCGCCCGCAACCTGCTGATCGATCGGGCGCGCCGGGCGAAGGTGGTGTCGTTCGAACAGATGGCCGATCTCGACGAGCTGAACGTGCCCGACCTGACCGAGGCGGATCGTGCGCTGGGCGCCCGCGACGAGCTGCGCCGGGCGATGGCGGGGCTGGACCAGCTGCCGCCGCGCTGCCGCGAGGTCGTCCGGCTGCGGCGGGTCGAGGGGCTGAACATCCGCGAAACCGCCGCCCGGCTGGGGGTGGGCCACCACACCGTCGAGCGCCAGCTGACGCTCGGCCTGCGCGCGCTCGCCAATTTCATGCTGGGCGGCACGGCGCGGATCGACCGCACGCCGGGGCTGGCCCCGCGACGGAAGCGGACGCCATGACCGCCCGCCCCGAGATCGAAGCGCGTGCCGCCGCGTGGCTGGTGCGGCGCGACCAGCCCGAATGGAACGCGGCGGACGATACCGCGCTGGCGGCCTGGCTGGACGAAAGCGATGCGCACAAGGCCGCGCTGTGGCGGCTCGAGGCCGGTTGGGACGCGACCGCGCGGCTAGCCGCCATGCGAAGCACCCCGGTCGAACCGGTGCCCCGCCGCGTCGCCCTTCTGAACAGCCGGGCGCTGCAGGCGCTGGCGGCCAGTCTGGTGCTGCTCTGCCTGTTCGCCGCGATCGCGCTGCCGGACCTGCTCCGGCGCGATCCGCCGCTGCTGCGCCGCTTCGCCACCACCATCGGCGAACATCGCGCGCTGCGCCTGCCCGATGGCAGCGCGGTGACGCTCAATACCGCCAGCACGCTGCGCACCGCGATCGACGGGGGTCGGCGCGCCGTCTGGCTCGATCGCGGCGAGGCCTATTTCGATGTGGCCCACGACAGCAGCCATCCCTTCGTCATCCACGCAGGCGACCGGATGGTGACGGTGCTTGGCACCCGGTTTTCGGTACGGCGCGATGGTCGCACGGTCACCGTCGCCGTCGTCGAGGGCCGGGTCCGAGTGGAGGATGCCGCCGGTGGCGAGCGGGGGCGGGCGGCGGTCATCACCGCCGGCAATGTCGCCATCGCGCGCGGCACGTCGATGCTGCTGACCGACCGATCGCCGGCGCGGGTGGAGGCGGCGCTGTCATGGCGGCAGGGGATGCTGACCTTCGACCGGACGACGCTGGGCGAGGCCGCCGCCGAGTTCAACCGCTATAACCGCCGGCAGATCCGGATCGCCGATGCACGCGCGGCGCAGATCCGGATCGGCGGCACGTTCGAGGCGACCGACATCGATGCATTCGCACGACTGCTGCACGCCGGGTTCGGACTGACGGTGCGCGAAGACGTCGATGCGATCACGATAGATTCCTGATCGGTCGCGTTACGACTTTCCGCCTGCCGTCCGTCTAGCATTGCAGAAGGCCCGAAGAGGCCGTGCAGTATCGGAGGGGGAATATGACCGGAAAGCATCGGTTCCTGGTAGCGGCAGCACTGGCAAGTAACTGCGCGACAACGCCTTCATGGGCGCAGGCGCGAACGGAAACTGTAAACCGGGTCCGCACCTACAGCATTGCGCCCGGTTCGATGCGGGCGGCGCTCGATGCCTGGTCGCGCCAGGCGGGTACGCCGGTGCTCTATCGCAGCGACGAAGTCGATGCGCTGCGCTCGCGCGGGGTTCGCGGAAAGCTGGACGCGATGGCGGCGTTACGGGCGGTCGTCGGCGGGTCGGGTCTCGTCCTGCATCGCGATCGCAGCGGCGCGATCGCCGTGACGCGGATGCCGGTCGCGGATCGCACGGCGGCGGTCGCACCGGTGGCGGAACCGACCGCGGCACCTGCGCAGGAGGATGACAGCATCGGCGACATCGTCGTCACCGCGCGGCGCACCGCCGAACGCGGCCAGCGCGTGCCCGTCGCGATCACCGCCTTCTCGCAGGATGCGATCCGGGAAAAGGGGATCAACAACGGCACCGACCTGCAGAATTTCACCCCGTCGCTATCGGTGGTCGGCGATGTCGCGCGCAACCAGGAAACCTATACCATCCGCGGCATGGGCGGCACCGGCGGTCCGGGGGCGGGCAGCGGTCCGGGCGTGGTCGGCTATTTCGCCGAAGTGCCCACCAGCGTCAGCGGCCCGGGCAATTTCTACGACCTCGCCTCGCTCCAGGTGCTCAAAGGGCCGCAGGGCACGCTGTTCGGGCGCAACACGACCGGTGGTGCCGTCCTGCTGGAGCCGCAGCGGCCACGGATGAACCGGGTCGAAGGCTATGTCGACGGCACGATCGGCAACCTTGAGCGCAAGAGCGTGCAGGGTGCGCTGAACGTGCCGATCGTCGACGACATGCTCGCGATCCGCGTCGCGGGACAACTGGACCAGCGCGAAGGCTATGTCCGCGACGTCGTGACCGGCCGCGACTATCTCAACCGCAACAATTTCAGCCTGCGCCTCGGCATCCAGTTCGATCCGTCGGCGACGATCAGCAACTATACCGCCGTCAGCTATCAGGAAGTGGACGAAAATGGCGGCGGCAGCATCCTGCTCGCGGTCAATCCCGCCCGCCCCTATGCCGCGCTCCTGCAACCCTATCTCGCCGCGCAGCAGGCGCGCGGCGTCCGCCGGACGGCGCTGAGCGTGCCCACGTTCGAGAAGGCCAAGAACTTCCTCGTCCTCAACAACACCGAATGGCGCGTCAGCGATACCTTCACGCTCAAGAACATCTTCAGCTACGCCCGCACCCGCTCGACCAGCGCCACCGATCGCGATTCGACGACGCTGCCGATCGCCGACCTGCTCGGCGCCTATCCGGGCAGCTGGAACAACAATTTGCGCACCATCACCGAAGAGGTGCAGGCCCGCTACGACAACGGCACGCTCCGCGTACAGGCAGGCGGCTTCTTCCTCGACCAGAAGACCCCCGCGCCGCTCACCTTTGCGACGGTCAACCCGTTGCAGGCCGGCGGTATCCTCGGCGGCGGCCCGCTGCTGATTCCGCAGCCGTTGCAGGCGGCGCTCGGCCTCACCAGCCCGCTCGTCCCCGCGCTGACCCTGCAACCGAGCGCCCATGTCGACGGGCACAGCAAGGCGGCCTATGCGCAGGTCCAGTACAAGATCGTGCCGACGCTGACCGCCACCGCCGGCTTTCGCTGGACGTGGGACGAATTCGGCGGTGATATCCAGAGCTATCAGGATCCGGCAAGCTATCAGGTCTTCAACCGGCTCGCCGCGCTCGGCATCATCAACCCGGCACAGGCGGCGCAGATCGTCGGGCTGAACGCCGGGCTGTGCGTCTATGACGCATACCGGGCGGTCGCGGCCGGGCGCGTGCCCACGCTCAAATACCCGAACTGCACCGCTGCGACCTTCCGCGGCACCAGCAACGGGCCGACCTGGCAGCTGGGCCTCGACTGGCAGGCCGATCCGCAGACCCTGCTCTATGCCGTCTCGCGGCGGGGCTACAAGTCTGGGGCGAGCAACCCGATCGTGTCGCTGTTTTTGGGCGAAGACCACCCGCTGTTCGCGGTGAAGCCCGAACAGGTGACCGATGCCGAAGTCGGGCTGAAGCGCGACTGGACCTTCGGCGACGTGCGCGCTCGCACCAACCTCGCCGCCTTCTATACCTGGTACAACGATATCCAGGTGATCCAGCGCGCGGCGATCCCCGGTTCGGACATCCTGACCAATGCCCAGCGCGCGCGGGTGATGGGACTGGAGTTCGAAGGCATGCTGGTCCCGGTCAAGGGCGTGACGCTCGGCGCGACCTATTCGTACAACTCGGCCAAGTATCTGCAATATGACACGATCGCGATCCCCGCGATCCCGCAGGCGCTGACCGCCGCGCAGCCGAGCCGCGACCTGGCCGGCACGCCGTTCTCGTTCGTGCCGAAGCACAAGTACAATCTGACCGCCAGCCTCGACCTGCCGATTCCGGAACAGGAGGGGACGTTGCAGCTGAGCGGCAACTGGTCGTACCAGACCAGCCAGCGCGTCACGCCGGAGGCGCAGCCGTTCGACACCATCGCCGGCTACGGCCTGCTCAACGTCCGGCTCGACTGGCGCGAAGTGCGCGGCTTCCCGCTCGACCTCGCCTTCTACGGCACCAACATCCTCGACCGGGCGTACCGCGTGACCGCCAATCCCAGCTACAATAATTCGGGCTTTATCGGCTCGATCTATGGCGAGCCGGCGCAATATGGCGTCCAGCTCCGCTATCGCTTCTGAGGGGAGCGGCCATGATGCGCCACGCGATCCTCCTTCCCGTCGCCCTGCTGGCCGGCACCGGCATTGCCCGGCAGGCACCACCCACCTTCCAGCCGACCGCTGCCCAGACTGCCTTGCAGGCAAAGGCACGCGCGGCCGGCGCCACCGCCCTCGCCGCGACGGCGGCACCCGGCGGCGGCATGATCCTGCACGGCAGCGTCGAGGGACGCCGCTTCGTCCTGACGATCCCGTCGAACTGGACCGGCGAGACGGTGCTGTTCGGACAGGGCTATGCTCTGCCGGGCACGCCGCCCAGCGTACCCACCGATCCGTTGGCCAAGGACCCCGGCGGCGGGCTGTTCAAGCATCTCTATGCGCAGGGGATCGCCAGCGGCATCGCCGCGGTCGACAAGAACGGCATCGCGACCGAAACGGCGACCCGCAACACCATGCGGCTGCGCGCATTGGCGGCGAAGCTGGGGGCGAAGCGCTTCTACGCGGTAGGCGGGTCGATGGGCGGCAACATCGTCCTGTCGCTGATCGAGAACCACCCCAACGCCTTTTCCGGCGCGGTCGCGATGTGCGGCGTGACGCAGGGGTGGCTGACGATGTTCCGGCAACTGGCCGACATGCGCGGCGCCTATGACGTGCTGACCGCCGGTACGCCCTATGCGTTGCCGGGCGGCAAGGACCTGACCCGCTCGGCGCTGCCGATCGTGCCGCCCCCCGGCGATCCGACATCGGGTGAGGCGTTTCGCGAAGCGCAGAAGATGAAGCTGCTGTCGCCGATCCTCGCGCTGTTCCTCGCCGCGAAGGCGAACCCGCAGGGACCGGAAGCGCGCATCATCCGGCAGATGGCGGCGATCGGCGGCTTCGCGCCCGACCCGGCGGCGCTGGGCGCACCGATCTCGTCCGCCGCGCTCGGTATGGACGATATCCGTGCGACGATGGGCGGCCTGCCGATCGGCAACCGCGACACCGTCTATGCCCCGCCTGAAATGGATGCGGCGCAGGCGGCGGACTTCAACCGCCGGATGCAGCGCTATGATGCCGATCCGCGCGCGGTCGCCTATGCCCGGCGCTGGCATGAGGCGACGGGCCGGTTCCGTATCCCGCTGGTCACCGTCCACCAGACGATCGATTCGCTGGTGCCGTTCGCGCAGACGCAGGGGCTGGGCCGGATCGCCGCCGCCGCCGGCAACAGCGCGCGGCTGGCGCAATATGCGGTGCCGCCGACGACGATCCCGCTGCCCGGCGGGCTGACCGGCTATACCCATTGCGGGTTCACGCCCGCGCAGAACATCGCCGCGTTCGATGCGATGCGCAGCTGGGTCCGCACCGGGCGCCGGCCCGCGGCGGATGCGGTACGATGACCCTGCACCGCTTCCTTGTCGACTTGACGATCGCCCTGATCGGCTTGGGGAGCGCACCGGCGATGGCGCAATCGGTGGCGGTGCCCGCCTTCACCCTGCCCCCGTCCAGCCAGCTGAGCGACGAGGCGCGCACGGTGCTGGTGCGGATGCAGGCGGAAACCGCGCCCAAGACCATTGCCGGCGACCTCGCGCAGCAACGCGCCTTCTACCAGCAATGGAACGACCGCCGCCGCGCCGAGATGCGCCGCCATTTCGCTACGCGCGAACGGCGGGAGCGTATCGCGGGCGTCCCCGTCACCATCGTCGATCCGGTGGCCGGCATCGCCCCCGGCAATGCCGGTCGCGTGCTTATCAACGTCCATGGCGGTGCCTTTCTCTGGGGATCGGGCAGCGGCGCGCTGGTCGAGGCGATCCCGATCGCGGCGACGATGCGGGTGCGGGTCGTCACGCTCGACTATCGGCTGGCGCCCGAACATCGCTATCCGGCGGCGTCGCAGGATGTGGCGGCGATCTATCGCGCCCTGCTCAAAACGCATCGGCCGGAAAATATCGGCATCTATGGCTGTTCGGCGGGCGGTGTCATCACCGCGCAGGCGACCGCATGGCTCCGCCGCATCGGACTGCCCCGCCCCGGCGCGATCGGGACCTTTTGCGGCACCGGCGCGCCCTATTCGGGCGACAGCCCCCATTGGGCCGGGCCGATGACCGGGGAAGAGGCGTTGCCGACGCCCGTTCTGCCCGCGACCTTGCCGACCCCCTATATGGCGGGCGTGGCGGCTGACGACCCTGCCGCCTATCCGCTGCGCTCGGACACCGAAACCCACGCGATGCCGCCGACGCTGCTGCTGGCGGGCGGACGCGACTTCGCGGTCAGCGCGCTGACCCTCGCCCATCGCCGCCTGACCGCTGCCGGCGTGGCGAGCGAGTTGCAACTGTTCGACGGCCTGCCCCACGCTTTCTTCATGTGGCCCGACATGCCCGAATCGACCGAAGCCTTTCGCCTGGTCGCCCGCTTCTTCGACCGGCATCTCGGCCGCCGCCCTCGTTAAACACGGAGTACGCCCGATGCGCGCCTTTCCCCTGATGTCCCTGCTCCTCGCCGGTGCTGCGCTCGCGGCCGCCCCGATTCCGCCCGCCGCCGCGCAGGACGCACCCGCCGCGCGGCAGCAGACGCTCACGGCACAGGCGACGCGGCTGGGCGCCGTCGACGTCACCGCGACGCCCCGCGCCGACGGCGGCGTGACGATCAACGGCCGGCTCGACGGCAACCAGTTCGCGCTGGCCTTTCCCAAGGGGTGGTCGGGCGACGGCCTGCTCTACGCCCATGGCTATTCGACCCCCGGCACCCCGGTCGCGGTATCCCCCGATCCGGTCGACAAGGGACCGGGCACCGGCGCGCTCGGCGAAGCCTATCGCCAGGGCTATGCCGTCGGCCACAGCGCCTATGCCAAGGCGGGGCTGGGCGTCGAAGCGGGCACGAAAGCCACCGCCCGGCTGCGCGACCTGCTGGCGCAGATGGGCGGCAAGCGCATCTATGCGATGGGTGATTCGATGGGCGGCGGGATCGTGGTCACGCTGCTCGAACGCTATCCGACCGCGTTCGCCGGCGGGTTCGCGCGCTGCGGCGTCGTCGCCAGCTGGCAGGATATCCTCGGCCGGCTGATCGACATGCGCCTCGCCTATGCCGTGCTGACCCGGGGCACGCCCTATGCGCTGCCCGGCAATGCCGACGTCCGCCGCGACGCGGTCTCGCCGCTGCCGCCCGCCGGCACGCCCGATGCCGCCGCGCAGGCCTATGTCTTCGGTCAGATCGCCAAGGTCGGCATGCCGCCGCTGGCGCTATGGACCGCTGCACAAAAGGACCCGAACGGCCGCGAGGCGCGGATCGTGCGCGCCGTCACCGAGATCGGCGGCTTCGACTATGACGCTGCCTCGCTCGCCTATCCGCTGGTCACCGCCGCGCTGGGTGCCGAGGACATGGCCGCGACCGCCGGTGGATGGTTCCATGGCAATGTCGGCAAAACCTATCGCGCATCGTCGCTGTCGGCGGAGGAGAATGCCGCGCTGAACCGCGATATCCAGCGGGTGACGGCGGCACCGCGCGCGCTCGCCTATCTGCGCGAATGGCGCACCGCCACCGGCCGGATCGGCGCGCCGTTGGTGACGATCCACAACCGCATCGATTCGCTCGTGCCCTATGCGCAGGAAGCGATGCTCGCCGCCGCGGTGGCAAAGGCGGGGCGGACCGCGAAGCTCACCCAGTTCACCGTCCCTGCGACCCGCGCCCCGCTGCCCATCGGCGGGATCGAGGGCTATACCCATTGCGGCTTCGACAAGACGCAGACGCTGGCCGCGTGGAACGCGCTGCGCGGATGGGTCGAACAGGGCCGCAAGCCCGATGCGACGCTGCGCTGATGATCCGTCAGGCGCACCGCCTCGCGGTCGGTGCGCCGAACCGGTGAGCCGACGATGATCGGCGACGCGTGCTCGCTGCCGATCCGGCGCGTGCCGACGCGGGCCGGTGCCGTTGGCGTCATCGTCGCCGGACAGGCTGGTCCACGCCTGCCGATCGTCCTGATCCATGGCGGCGGCATGGACCGGGCCGCGATCGCCTGGGCGCGGCTGATCGGGCCCCTGTCCGCCGACCGGATGGTCGTCGCGCCCGACCTGCCGGGCTTCGGCGCCAGCCTGTCGCTCGACCCGGTGGGCAGCGCGGCGGCGATGGCGGATATCGTCGGCGATGCACTCGATCGCGTCGGGGTCGATCGCGTCATCGTCGCCGGGGTGTCGATGGGCGGCGATGTCGCGCTGAACCTCGCGCTGCGCTCGCCCGATCGGGTCGCGGGTCTCGTCCTCGTCGCGCCCGGCGGCCTTGCGCCGCGGGTCCGCAATCCTGCCGTGCAGCTGCTGGCATGGGCGGCGGCGCAGTTGCCCGACGCGCTGCTGTTGCCGCTGGTGCGCTGGGGCAACCGCCATGTCGGGCAGCTCATCCGCCGCATGGTGGCCGATCCCGCGACCCTGCCGCCCGGGATCGCAGAACGCTTCGTCCGGGAAGCGGCCCGCGACCAGGCGGGCATCGCCTATCTGCGCTATAACCAGGCGTCGCTCGCGCCCACCCACCTGCGAAACGACCTGAGCGACCGCGTCGGGTCGATCCCGGCCCCCACCCTGTTCTTCCACGGCGCGAACGACCGCCTGGTCGCCCCCGCCGATTCGCGTCGCGCCGCCGCCCAGATGCCGCGTGCGCGCCTCGTGATCGTGCCCGATTGCGGCCATCTGGCGCAGATCGAGGCGCAGGACCGCTTCCGCGTCGAACTGGGCCTCTTCCTGGTCGAACATCGCCTGTGAACTCCGAAGGAGCACCCATGGAAAAGATCGATCTGAAGCGACAGTTTCGCGACCTCTACCACCCGCCGACACGCGATTTCGCCGATATCGTCGTCCCGCCCATGACGTTCGTGAAGGTCGACGGTGCGGGCGATCCGAACACCGCCGCCGCCTATCGCACTGCCGTCGAATGGCTCTACGGCGTCAGCTATGCGATGAAGTTCGCCGCAAAGGCGACGCTCAGCCGCGACTATGTCGTGCCGCCGCTGGAGGCGCTGTGGTGGTCGGACGATCCGGGCAGCTTCGTCCGCCGCGAAAAGGACCGCTGGCACTGGACGGTCATGATCATGGCGCCCGACTTCGTAACACCGGCCCTGTTCGAGCAAGCGGTCGCGAAGATGCTGGCAAAGCGCGACGACCGCCCGCCCTCGCTGCGCTTCGAACCCCTGGCCGAAGGGCGTTCGCTCCAGATTCTGCACATCGGCAGCTATGACGAAGAGGGACCGGTCCTGCACCGCCTGCACGACACGGTCATGCCCGCCCTAAACCTCACCTTCGCCGGGCCGCACCATGAAATCTACCTGAGCGACCCGCGCAGGACCGCGCCCGCCCGGCTGCGCACGATCCTGCGCCAGCCGGTTCGCCCCGCCTGAGCGCGCCAAACCGCTTTCGGCGGCACGGCGCGCATGTCATGCTGCGCGCGATGAAGAAGCACGTCTATGAATCGCGGCTGCACGCGTTGCAGCTGGCGCTGGTGGAGACCCAGCTCGCGGCAGCCAAGAGCGGCGAACGTGTGGTGATCCTGCTCGAAGGCCGCGACGGCGCGGGCAAGGACGGCACGATCAAGCGGATGGTCGAGCATCTCTCGACCCGCTCGACCCGCATCGTCGCGCTGCCCAAGCCGTCCGACCGCGAACGCTCGCAATGGTATTTCCAGCGCTATGTCGCGCATCTGCCGGCGGCGGGCGAGATCGTGATCCTCAACCGGTCATGGTATAATCGCGCGGGCGTCGAGACGGTCATGGGCTTTTCGACCGCGACCGAACAGGAATCCTTCCTGCGCGACGCCCCCGATTTCGAACGGATGCTGATCGAAAGCGGCATTCGCCTGGTCAAACTCTGGCTCGACATCTCGCGCGAGGAGCAGAAGGCCCGGCTCGACGCGCGGCGGACCGATCCGTTGAAGCAGCTCAAGGTCTCGGACCTCGACGCGGTGGCGCAGGAGCGGTGGGACGATTATTCCGCGGCGCGCGACCGCATGCTCTCGCGCACCCACACCGCGCTGTCGCCCTGGCATTGCATCCGCGCCGACCACAAGAAGCCTGCCCGCATCGCCGCCCTCGCCCATGTCGTCGCCCGCATCGCCCCGGACGCCATCGCCCACGAACAGGATCTGCCTGATCCGAAGATCCTGTTCCTGTTCGACCAAAGCGCCATCACCGACGGCCGGCTGGCGTGCTGACGCTCAGCCCATATACACCGTCACCCCGGCCTTGAGCCGGGGTCCCGCTTCCTCTTGCCCGGTTGCAAAGTAAGCGGGACCCCGGATCAAGTCCGGGGTGACGAAGCTGGGTTCTATCGGTCCCTCATTGCCTCAAAAGCTATAGGCCACACCCACCGCGCCCAGCCACTGGTTGCTCGACCCGTTGCGCGCCACGATCGGGCTGTCGGCAAAGTCGTTGAGCAGCTTGCGATAGACGACCGTGCCGAACAGCTGCCAGCCCGAGCGCAGGTCGCCGCTGATCGAATGGCCGCCGATCGCGCCGAGCGTCCAGTTCTTCCACCCGCCCCGCGCATTGTAGACCGGCAGGCCGCTGGCGAACGACTGGGACGGGGTGATCGAGAAATAATTGTCGGCATAGCCTTCGCCGACGCGCTCGCCCGATACGAAGATGCCGGCAATCGCCTTGAGGCTGAGCGGCGTGACATAGGTCACGGTCGGTGCCAGCACGGTCGAGCCATGCCCGCCCGCCACGTCCTTGCGATAGCTGATCGACGCCGACAGCCGGTCGAACTGCGAGGTGATGACCCCGGTCTTGCCGATGCCGACATAACCGCCCAGTTCGATCGCGGTGCCGACCTTGCCCAGCGCACGGACCTGCGCATCGTCGATGCCCTTGGTCGTGTTGCGGTTCAGGCTCACCACCGCGATCGGCCCCGCCTGGAAATCCCAGGTCGGGCCGACCCCGTCGCGGATCAGGTCGACGCTGGCGCGGTTGCCGGCCAGCAGGAAATTGAACCCCGATACCCGGCCGGTGGCGGCGGGGACCGGCGTGAAGCCGTAATCGTCCGACCCTTCATAATCGGGCAGCACCGCCGCGCCGATCCCGACGACATAGAAATCGCCGCCGGTATCGTCGTTCGGCATGGCGGAGGCGGGCACCGCCGGCCCGGCCGCTTCCTGCGCAAAGGCGGGGGCGGCAACAGCGGCGGCGGCAGTCAGGACGGCGGCGAAAATGGCGCGCAAGGGCGTAGCTCCGGCAAATATTACAGCCGCGTAACGCTACGTTGCCGACTTCGGTCCGTCCTTTCTACTATAGCAGATAGCGAATCCGTACCTGTTGCATGGTTACATCACCCGCCAGCGGGAATTCCGCCGCGCTGAACTTGGGCGGACCGAAGCGGATCGCCGGATTGCGCGAAAAGCCGAAACCTTCGCGCGGGATGCCGGCAAAGGTGTCGAGCTTCGCATTGTTGTTTTCGTCATGGATCACCGACACGGCATAGTCGCCGCGTCCCAGCCCCGCGATCCGCACGCCGCCGGCATTGGCGGCGAAGGTGCGGGTGACGGCGTTGCGGTCGTCGGTGCAGCCGGGAAAATTCTTGGGGTCGGCGGTCAGGCAGAGGCGGATCACGCCCTTGGTCGAACGCAGGTCGCTGACCCGGACGTCAAGCGTGCCGGTCGGCATCGCCCCCGGCAACAGCGCCAGCGCCAGCACCGCCAGCGCGACGCGCCGCGCGCGCGCGCTCTTTTTCGAAGTCGCCAAGCCCGCCATCGGTGCCGCACAGCCGGTCCCAGAAGCGGAAATAGAGCCCGAAATTGCAGCCATAGCGTTCATGATGCCTCTGATGATGGCTGGCGGTAATCAGCCAGCCCCCCAATCGCCCCGCCCACATGAACCGGGGGAACATTTCCCATCCCATGTGGTTGGTGACGCCCATAACCGTCATGGTCGTCAGCACCAATGCCAGTGCACCGATATGAATCGGAATGACGAAGACGAGTAGCGGAATTACCACAGCACCGGTCAGCGCCTCGATGGGGTGAAACGCCATCGCCGCCCACGCGGTCGGCGGGCGGCTGGCATGGTGGACGGCATGGGCGATGCGAAACCATTTCGGCCGGTGCATCCAGCGATGGGTCCAATAGAACCAGGTGTCGTGCGCAAAGAGATAGAGCAGCACCGACAGCGGCAGATACCATAACGGGTACGCGTCGACGTCACGGTAGATCGCCGTCCAGCCGCGATGCTGCCACCCCCAGGCGACGATGCCGGCGGGGATGCCGTAAATGGCAGCGGACAGCAGCGACCAGCGAATCTCCTTGGCGATCTGCGGATCGAGGCCGCGATACAGCCCCGGATGCCGCACGCGCGTGGCAAAGGCGAAACCGGCCGAGGCAAGCAGATAGCGCACGCCCACGATCAGCGTCATCGCCACGGCGGACAACAGGATAGCCAGCGGGATCGACATGGGGGCCCTGTAGCGGATTGTGGGCGGGGAGGACAGGCTTAGATCCTCCCCGCCTGTGGGAAGCGATCGCCCTCCGCAACCCCACCGTCACCCCGGGCTTGACCCTGGGGTCCCGCTTCTCGCTCGGCCGGCTGTAGAAGAAGAAGCGGGACCCCGGGGTCAAGCCCGGGGTGACGAGGAAATCACACCGACTATCGACAGCGGCTGCCGCACGCTGAAGCCCCACCCCATCGGGCAAGCCGGATTTCCGCCGTTGCTACCGCGACTTCGCTCCCCTACTGCCCCCCCATGCCAACCATCCATCAATGCGACCTCGCCATCGTCGGCGGGGGATTGTCCGGCGCCCTCATCGCGCTGGCGGCGGCGAAGCGGCGGCCCGATGCGCGCATCCGCCTGATCGAGGGGGCGGCGCACTTCGGCGGCAACCATGTCTGGTCGTTCTTCGGCAGCGACGTCGCGACCGAACAGCGCGCACTGGTGGCGCCGCTCGTCGCCCATGGCTGGCGCGGCTACGACATCGCCTTTCCGGCGCATGCCCGCACCCTCGACACCACCTATTATTCGATCACGTCCGAACGGCTCGACACGGTGCTGCGCGATACGCTGCCAAGTGAAACGCTGATGGCGTCGGCGCGGGTGCTGGGAGCCAGTCCGACCGCCGTCGTGCTGGCGGACGGCGACCGGGTGGAGGCGCAGGGGGTGATCGACTGTCGCGGCCCCGGCGACCTGTCGCATCTCGACCTCGGCTGGCAGAAGTTCATGGGGATGGAGTTGCACACCGCCTATCCCCACGGCGTCGAACGCCCGATCGTGATGGACGGATCGGTCGAGCAGATCGACGGCTATCGCTTCCTCTACACCCTGCCGTTCGATGCCTCGACGCTGTTCGTCGAGGACACATATTATAGCGACACCCCCGACCTCGACACGCAGGTGCTGGCGGGACGCATCGCCGCCTATGCCGCCGCAAAGGGCTGGGACGCGGCCACCGTCGGGCGCAGCGAAACCGGCGTGCTCCCGGTCGCGATGGGCGGCGATTTCGAGGAATATTGGCGTTCTGGCGGCAATCGCGTGGCAAAGGGCGGGATGCGCGCCGGGCTGTTCCATCCGCTGACCGGCTATTCGCTGCCCGACGCCGTACGTCTGGCGCAGCTGGTCGCCGACAGTTCGGACTGGTCGGGCGGAGCGCTCCACACGCTGACCCATGATTATGCGGCGTCGCTGTGGAAAAAGCGCGGCTTCTACCGGATGCTTGCGACAATGTTGTTCCGCGCGGCGGACCCTGTGGAACGCTACCGCGTGCTCGAACGCTTCTACCGGCTGGACGCGGCGCTGATCGGACGCTTCTATGCCGGGCAATCGAATTTGTTCGATCAGGCCCGGGTGCTGATCGGGAAACCGCCGGTGCCGATCGGGCGCGCGGTGCAGGCGTTGATGGGGAGACAGGGGTGAAGACGGCAGTCGTTATCGGCGCAGGGTTCGGCGGCCTCGCGCTCGCCATCCGGCTGCAGTCGGCGGGCGTGCAGACGACGTTGGTCGAGGGGCGCGACAAGCCCGGCGGCCGCGCCTATTATTGGGAGCGCGACGGCTTCGTCTTCGACGCCGGCCCGACGGTCATCACCGCCCCCGAGGCGTTGCAGGAACTCTGGCAGCTGACCGGCCGCGACATGGCCGAGGACGTGACGCTGGAACCGGTGTCGCCCTTCTACCGGCTCAACTGGCCCGACGGCACCAATTTCGACTACACCAACGACGACACGCTGCTGCGCTCCGAAATCGCCAAGCTCGATCCGGGCGATCTCGCCGGCTATGCCCGCTTCCTCGAATATTCGGCGGGGGTGTACGAGGAAGGCTATGTGAAGCTCGGCCACGTGCCGTTCCTCGACTTCGCCTCGATGATCAAGGCCGCGCCGGCGCTGGCGAAGTACCAGGCGTGGCGCTCGGTCTATTCGATCGTGTCGTCGTTCGTGAAGAACGACAAGTTGCGCCAAGCGCTGTCGTTCCACACCCTGCTGGTCGGCGGCGATCCGATGAAGACCAGCAGCATCTATGCGCTGATCCACAAGCTGGAGCGCGACGGCGGCGTGTGGTTCGCGCAAGGGGGGACCAACAAGCTGGTCGCCGGCATGGTCCGCCTGTTCGAAAAGCTCGGCGGCACGTTGATGCTCGGCGATCCGGTCAAGAGCATCGACACGCTCGGCGACCGCGCGACGGGGGTGACGACGAAGGGCGGCGTGGTGATCGGCGCCGACATGGTCGCGACCAATGCCGACCTGATGCACAGCTACAAGGACCTGCTGTCCGGTTCGCGCAGCGCGCAGCGCAAGGTGCAGCGGCTGGAGAAGAAGCGCTTCTCGCCGTCGCTGTTCGTCGTCCATTTCGGCATCAAGGGCACATGGCCGGGCATCCCCCACCACATGATCCTGTTCGGCCCGCGCTATAAGGGGCTGCTCGCCGACATTTACGACCATGGCGTGCTGAGCGAGGACTTCTCGCTCTATCTCCATCATCCGACCGTCACCGACCCGTCGGTGGCGCCGGAGGGGCATTCGACCTTCTACGCGCTGTGCCCGGTGCCGCACACTGGCAAGTTCCCGGTCGACTGGGACCAGATCGGCCCGATCCTCGAAAAGCGCATTCTCGATGAAGTCGGCCGCCGCCTGATCCCCGACATTCACGACCGGATCGTGACGAAGTTCAGCTATATGCCGAGCGACTTCACCCACGACCTGAACGCCTATCAGGGATCGGCCTTCTCGCTGGAGCCGATCCTGACCCAGAGCGCCTATTTCCGCGCGCACAACCGCGATGACGATATCCCGAATCTGTATGTGGTCGGGGCCGGCACCCATCCGGGCGCGGGGATTCCCGGGGTCGTGGGAAGCGCCAAGGCGACGGCTGGGCTGATGCTGGGGGGCGAGGACTGAACGCCCTCTCCCGCGCCCAACCCCAACCCCAACCGTTTGGTTCGAGCAGCTTCGAGCTTGTCGAGAAGCGCCCGTCGAGAACGCCCCGTTTGAGGCACCCCCTTCTCGACTTCGGTTCTCGACAAGGCTCGAACCTGCGCTCGAAGCAAACGGGAAAGAGAACGGAAGGCCGCGGACCTTACGAAAACACCGCGATCAGCCCCGCGATCACC
>NZ_QQWV01000031.1:0-44721 GCF_003951715.1 Sphingomonas sp. ABOLH
GGCCGCCGCCGTAGGCGGTCCTGCGCCGTTGGGTGTCATGGCAGGCCGGTCAGGGGGACGAGGGTGCTGCCGACGCTGGGCGGCTCTGTGGCGGGGCCGGTCGGCGCGGCGCTGGGGCGTGTGGCGGGCGGGGCGGTGGACGGCGCGATCTTCGGCGGACAGGCGCGGCAGGGGCCGAGGCTGCGCGAATTGCAGGTGCAGCTGTCGAGCTATGGCGCGCAGATCCCCAAGCTGTTCGGCACGATGCGGGTGGCGGGGACGGTGATCTGGGCGACCGACCTGCGCGAGGCGGCGTCGACCAGCGGCAAGGGCGCGGGGCGGACGATGCAGTTTAGCTATAGCGCTTCGTTCGCGGTCGCGCTGTCGGGGCGGCCGATCCGGGGCATTCGCCGCATCTGGGCCGAGGGGAAGTTGCTGCGCGGGGCGGCAGGCGACTGGAAGACGCGCACCGGCGGCTTTCGCTGGTATCCGGGCGACGAGGCGCAGATGCCCGATCCGCTGATCGCGAGCCGGGTCGGGATCGCCGACGCGCCGGCCTATCGCGGCATCGCCTATGCGGTGTTCGAGGATCTGGCGCTCGCCGATTTCGGCAACCGCATCCCGTCGCTGACCTTCGAGGTGGAGGCGGATGCCGGGCCGGTGGCGGTCGGGACGATCGTCGAGGCGCTGGGCGGGGGCGCGATCCGTGCCGAGGATGCGGGTCCGCTGTTCGCCGGCTATGCGGCCAGTGGCGCGCAGGTGCGTGACGCGATCGAGGCGATCGTCGAGCCGCTGGGCGGGTGGTATGCCGCCGCGGACGACGGCACGGCGCTGCGGATCGGGGCGGGGCCGGCGCGGGCATTGCGCGATGCGCCGCTGCCGACCGATGCGCCGACGTGGCGTCGTCCGCCGATTGCGCCGGCCGATATCGTCATCGCCTATCACGATATCGCACGCGATTATCAGGCGGGGGTGCAGCAGATTTTGCGCCTTGGCGGCACGGCACGGGTGGTCCGGATCGAACTGCCCGCCGCGCTGGATGCGGCGACGGCGGCGCGGATCGCCGGCGATGTGGCGGCGCGGGAGACGGCACTGGGCGATGTCCGGACGGTCGCGCTCGACTGGCGGTCGATCGATGTGGCGCCGGGCGAGCGGGTGACGCTGTCGGACGTACCGGGCCTGTGGCGGGTGCGGCGGACGCGGATCGAGGCGATGCGGATCACGCTGGAACTGGTGCGGATCGCGGGTGCCGGCCATGCCGCGCGGCCGGCGACCGGGGTGCCGCAGCTGGCGGCGGACGTGCCGGCGGGACGGACCGTGATCCGGCTGGTCGAACTGCCCGGCGAAGATGCGGGGGCTGTCCCGGTAGTCCATGCCGTCGCCGCCGGCACAACGGCGGGCTGGCGGCAGGCGATGCTGTCGATCGGCGGCGATGCGACCGGCTGGCGCGAGATCGGCAGTACTGCCGCCGGCGGGGTGATCGGGTCGGTGACGGTGCCACCGGCGGCGGCGACATCGCTGGTCGAGGATCGGGCCTCGGCGATCGAGGTCACGTTGCTGCACGATGCGATGACGCTGGAGAGTATCGATGCGGCGGCGATGGATCGTGGCGGCAATGCCGCGCTGGTCGGTGAGGAGATCGTGCAATTCGGGTCGGCGGTACGGACCGGTCCCTGCCGCTGGCGGCTGTTGCGCCTGTGGCGGGGCGTGCGGGGCACCGCATCGGCGATGGCGACCCATCGCCCGGGCGAAGGCTTCGTGCTGCTCGATCCTGCCACGCTGCGTCCGGTCGATGGCGCGATGACCGGCGTTCCGATCGCAATGATGGCGGCCGGCATTGTGGACGGCGACGTGGCGAACGCGACGATGGTTCCGACCGGGCGATGGCTGGTGCCGCCGGCCCCGGTTCACCTGTCGATCATGGCCAGTCGCGACGGCCCGCTTCTGCGCTGGAGCCGCCGGGCGCGACAGTTCGCCCCGTGGCGCGACGGGGTCGACCAGCCGCTGGTCGAGGAGCGCGAGGCGTATCTGTTGACCGTGACCGATGCCGCCGGAACCGCCCGGTCGATCGAACTGACGGAGACGCAATGGCGTCCGGTCGACATCGTCGGCCGGGTGACGATCGAGCTGCGCCAGATCGGCACGAACGGCCTGTCGCCGCCGGCCACCCTGTCCTATTCCCCGGAGATGTCGCGATGAACGAGCTGACCCATCGTCTTGGCCTGCCGCTGCTTCACGTTGCGCAGGCGCACAAGGAAATGGCGCATAACGAGGCGCTTATGCTGGTCGACCTGCTGTTGCACGGATGCGTCGCCGGGGTGGCGCAGGACGCGCCGCCGGTGGCCGCGGCGCCCGGCCAATGCTGGATCACGGGCGCTGCGCCGAGCGGCGAGTGGGCCGGGCAGGCGGGACGGATCGCCGGCATGACCGAAGGCGGCTGGCGCTTCGTGTCGCCGCGCGAGGGTATGCGATTCTGGTGGACCGGTGGCGAAACGACCGTGGAGTTCCGCGGGGGTGCGTGGCGGCTCGGCGAAGTGTCCGCCCGCCGGATCGTGATCGCCGGAAACCCGGTCGTGGGAGCGCAGCAACCGGCGATCGCGGCCCCGCAGGGCGGTACGGCCCGCGACGAAGAGGCACGGACGGCGGTAACGGCGATCCTGGCGGCGCTGCGTGCGCACGGGCTGATCGCGGGCTGAAAAGCGTGTCTTTCCTGCAACAGCGCAGAATTTGTGCGCTTGCGTGGAAACTATCGCTTCGGTACTTGGTTTGCGCTGTCCGTAGGACAACTGTGAAAGGGGACTAGAATGCGGAAGCTTGCCGTCACTTTGGCGCTCGCGACCACTGCGCTCGCAACTCCCGCCCTCGCCCGCGACAACGCGTGGTATGTGGGTGTGGAAGGCGGCGCGATGATCGTCGAAGACATCGACTATGATCTGACCACGCCGGCCGGTGGCGTCACCACCGTCGACAGCAACTATGGCTACGACGTCGGTGGCACCGTCGGTTACGACTTCGGCGCGCTGCGCGTTGAAGCCGAAGTTGCGTACAAGAGCGCAACCGTCGACGAACTGCGCACGACCGGTTCGATCGCGACCGGCCCGACCACGGCGGTCGGTGCAGGCACCTACAGCGGCGGTGGCCGTACCTCGGCGCTGTCGTTCATGGCGAATGCCCTGCTCGACTTCGGTGACGACGACGCGATCAGCGGCTTCGTCGGCGGTGGTGCCGGTGTCGCTCGCGTGAAGGCGCACGACTATCGCGTCGTGAACAACTTCGCTGCGCTCGACGATTCGGACACCGTGTTCGCATGGCAGGCTCTGGCGGGCATCCGCGCGCCGCTGAGCGAAAATGTCGACGTGTCGCTGAAGTATCGCTTCTTCAACGCCGATGACGTCCGCCTCGTGAACGTCCGTGGCGTCGGCTATGACGGTCGTTTCCGGTCGCACAGCCTGCTGGGTGGCCTGACCTTCAACTTCGGCGCGCCGACCCCGCCGCCGCCGCCGCCGCCGCCGGTCGAAACGCCGCCGCCGCCGCCGCCGCCGGTCGAAACGCCGCCGCCGCCGCCGGTCGTCTGCACGCCGGGACCGTACATCGTGTTCTTCGAATGGGATAAGTCGGACATCACGCCGGAAGCGGCTGGCATCCTCGACAACGCCATCTCGAACTACCAGTCGTGCGGCAACGCGCAGGTCATGCTGGCCGGCCACGCCGACCGCTCGGGTTCGGCTTCGTACAACGTCGGTCTGTCGCAGCGTCGTGCTGACTCGGTCCGTGCGTACATGGAAGGCCGTGGCATCTCGGGTGGCGTGATCTCGACCGAAGCGTTCGGTGAAGGCCGTCCGCGCGTCGAAACCGCCGACGGTGTGCGCGAACTGCAGAACCGTCGCGTGGAAATCACCTACGGTCCGGGCGCGGGCATGTAATTCCACTTCTTCGGAAGTCGAATTTCGGAAGGGAGGTCGGGCAACCGGCCTCCCTTTTCGTTTGTCCGGGTGTCCGGGTTGTCGATGCAGCGAGGTGGTTGCTGTTGTCGGGCCGGGTGTTGGCGGGAGTGCGCCCGGCTCGGGAGATAGCGGCTCCGTGCCGTGCATTCCGATCGCCAACGTAAGGATCGTGTAGGCCCCGGTCCGTCGCCCCCACCAGATGGTCAACGACCGAACGGATCTCGGGCAGCATCACCGCCTGTTCGTCGATCGGGTTGGGAGTGCCGATCCCATCGGAGTGCGCATTCAGCGCAAGCGCCGTCGTGATCTTGCGTATGGGCGCCTATATCGTCGGTGTGGTCCGTGCGCCGCTGACCGCGGTCCTCATCCTGTCCGAGACGACGGCGAGCCGCGGCCTGATGCTGTCGATGTTCGCGGCCGCCTTCCTTGGGCGTTTCGCCAGCCGCCGGGTGTCGCGAGACGCTGTATCGCGGGCTGGTGCAGGCCTTTGCCATGCCGCCGGTGGCGAAACCCGGCTGATCGCAACCCCTTCCCCCGATCCGACGAAGGTCGTCAGCGCGGCTGATATGGGTTAGGCGGGGGTATGTCTGCCAGTCATATCAATCCGCGCGTCTTCTGGGGCGCGTCCGCCATCATTGCCGCCCTGCTGATCACGACGCTGGCCATGCCCGGCAGCGCCGATCAGGCGTTCAAGGCGGCGCAGGCCTGGGCGATCGATACCTTTGGCTGGTTCTACATCGCGTCGGTCGCGGTGTTTCTGGTGGTGGTGCTGTCGCTGGGCTTCGGACCGGCGGGCAGGCTGAAACTCGGTCCCGACGATTCCGAACCGGACTTTCCCTATGTATCGTGGCTGGCGATGCTGTTCGCAGCCGGCATGGGCATCGGGCTGATGTACTTTGCGGTCGCCGAGCCGATCCAGCATTATATCTCGCCGCCCGAAGCGGAAAGCGGTACGATCACCGCCGCGCGCGAGGCGATGGCGATCACCTTCCACCATTATGGGGTCCATGCCTGGGCCATCTATGCGCTGGTCGGCCTCAGCCTTGCCTATTTCACCTATCGCAAGGATCTGCCGCTGACATTGCGGTCCGGCCTGTCGCCGCTGCTGGGCAAGCGCATCAACGGTCCGCTGGGCGATGCGATCGATATTTTCGCGGTGTGCGGCACGGTGTTCGGGGTTTCGACCTCGCTGGGGTTCGGCGTGTCGCAGATGACCGCCGGGCTGGCCTATGAATATGCCGTGCCCGACAGCACCGTTACCAAGATCGCGGTCATCGTCATCGTGATGGGGGCGGCGACGCTGTCGGTGCTGAGCGGGGCGGATCGCGGGATACGCCGATTGTCCGAGCTTAATCTGGCGATGGCCGTCCTGCTGATGTTGTTCGTGCTGGCGCTGGGTCCGACGCTGTTCCTGCTGCGTGCGCTGGTGCAGAATTTCGGGCTGTATCTCGACCATTTCGTCCTGCGGACCTTCACGCTCTATGCCTATGAACCGCGGGCGTGGATGGCGGACTGGACGCTGTTCTACTGGGCGTGGTGGATCGCATGGTCGCCGTTCGTCGGCATGTTCATCGCGCGCATCTCGCGCGGGCGGACGATCCGCGAATTCGTGATCGGCGTGCTGTTCGTGCCGACCGCCTTCACCTTCCTGTGGATGACGGTGTTCGGCAACACCGCGATCTCGCTCGATCTCGGGACGGCCGCCGGCGGGATCGCCCAGGCGGTGCAGGCCGATCTGTCGACGGCGCTGTTCAAGTTCCTCGAATATCTCCCCGGCGCCAGCGTCACCGCGACCCTCGCCATCGCATTGGTCGGCATCTTCTTCGTCACCTCGGCCGATTCGGGTGCGCTGGTGATCGATACGCTGGCATCGGGCGGGCGGGAGGATACGCCGCGCTGGCAGCGCATCTATTGGTGCGTCCTGCTGGGCGTCACGGCAGCGTTGCTGTTGGTGATGGGCGGGCTGGGCGCGTTGCAGGCCGCGACGCTGCTTGCCGCGCTGCCCTTCTGCTTCATCATGCTGCTGCTGGCGGTCGGGTTGGTGCGACAGACCAATGCCGACCTCGCCGGCGTGGCGCTGCCCGACGAAGCGCCGATGGCCGAACGGCTCAAGCGCCTGCTGGTCCCGGCGCGGCGCGGCGAGATAGTGCGGCAGCTGGCCGGGAACGGCGACGCCGCGCTGCGATCGGTTCACGAGGCCTTGCAGAAGGAGGGGTGGGCCGATTCCACTATCGAGGTGCAGGACGATCAGCGCACGCTGATCCTCGGCGCGCAGAGCGAGCGCGCCTTCACCTATCGGCTGACGCCCCGCTCCCGGCCGCTCGCCGCCTATACCGCGCTGGAGGCGTCGGAGGAGCGGCGCAGCAAGGCGTGGTTCCTGGCGGCGGAGACGAACGGAAATGCGCGGTATCGCGACCTCACCGGCTTCACCGCCGAGCAGATCGCCGCCGATGTGCTGACTCAGCTGGAGCGATGGCGATTGGGCGCGTGAACTATGGGCGCGCGCATCGGTCGATCAATTGTCGAAAGTGGGCGGCAAAGTGGGCATCGCGCCCGAAACCGCCAGATTATCCAATGATGTCAAAAGATAATGGCGGAGACGGAGGGATTCGAACCCTCGGTAGGAGTAATCCCCCTACGGCGGTTTAGCAAACCGCTGGTTTCAGCCACTCACCCACGTCTCCCAAGCGCGCAGTACGGCTTGGAGAGGGGGCCTATAACGGGGGAATGGGCGGGGATCAACACCCTACGTTGATCGTAATTCGACGCCGACCGGCCGCGCGTTCATTGCAGGGACAGCTGCTTGGCGCCTATCGTGTGCGCGATGGGCAGGTTTGCGGGGAACAGGTGATGAAACGGTTGATCGGATGGATGGCGCCGCTGCTGGTGCTGGCGGTGCCGGCCCAGGCGCAGGTGCGGACCGTCGATCCCAATGACGCGATCGATGGCGATCTGGCCCCGCAGCAGGCGCCGGCGCCCACTCCGCGATCGACCGTGCCGCCGGCCTATCAGTCCGAGCCGGTCCCGCCGGTGCAGCAAACGCCGCCGCCGGTGCAGCAGTCGCCGAGCACGACCGCGACATCGGCGGCCAACGACACGTTCGAACGCGAGGACCTGATCGGTGCCGCCGAGGGCGTGTTCGGGCGCGGGGCCGAGGGGCTGGCGGGCATCATCGAAAACATCCTGAAGGACCAGGGCAAGCCCAATGCCTATATCGCTGGGCGCGAGGCGGCGGGTGCGTTCGTCGTCGGGCTGCGCTATGGCTCGGGGGTGATGAACCACAAGGTCGAGGGGCAACGGCCGGTCTATTGGACTGGGCCGTCGGTCGGTTTCGACGTGGGCGGCGATGCGACCAAGGTCTTCGTTCTGGTCTACAACCTGTATGACTCGCAGGAGCTGTACAAGCGCTTCCCGGCGGCCGAGGGGCGGGCCTATTTCGTCGGTGGTTTTTCGGCGAGCTATCTGCGGCGGGGCGATGTGGTGCTGATCCCGGTTCGCCTGGGTGTCGGTTGGCGGCTGGGCGCCAATGTCGGCTATATGCGGTTCAGTGAAAAGCAGAGGTGGCTGCCGTTTTAAGGCGAAGCGGGGCCGGCTCCTGCCGACTCCCGCAAGCCCGGCCGGCGGCTGCAAGCCGACCGACGACGCGGGCTTTGCCCGCGGCGCTGGCGCAGGGCGGCCCGCTCCTGCGGGACACGCCCCAGCCCGGCCGGCGGCTGCAAGCCGATCGACGCCGCGGGCTTTGCCCGCGGCGCTGGCGTGATCGGTTCGCGATAGAAGGAAGAAGCGGGACCCCGGGTCAAGCCCGGGGTAACGATGGTGGTGTATCGTCCTGATCCCCTTCACCCCCCCTGGAACGAAGTCGATTCGAACCGCACCGGCGCACCCTGCGCCTTGCCGACCAGCTCGGCTTCCCACATCGCGGTCCGGCCCCGCACGATCGTACCCACCGGGCGTCCGGTCAGCGTATCGCCGGTGAACGGCGACCAGCCCGCGCGCGAGGCGAGCCAGCTTTCCTCGATCGTCCAGCGGCGCTTCAGATCGACGACGGTGAAGTCGGCGTCATAGCCGAACGCGATCCGCCCCTTGCCGGCTAGGCCGAAGATGCGTTGCGCGCCGGCGCTGGTCAGGTCGATCAGCCGCTGAAGCGTCAATCGCCCTTCGGCGACGTGGTTCAGCAGCAACGGGAGCAGCGTCTGCACGCCGGGCATGCCGCTGGGGGTGGCGGGATAGGTCTTGGCCTTTTCCTCGATCGTGTGCGGCGCGTGGTCGGACCCGATCACGTCGGGCACACCCTGGTTCAGCCAGTACCACAGCCCGTTGCGATGCGCGCCGGAGCGGATCGGCGGGTTCATCTGCGCATAGGTGCCGAGGCGCGGATAGGCGTCCTCGCCCGCCAGCGTCAGATGCTGCGGCGTGACCTCGCACGAGGCGATGTCCTTGTTGGCGCCCAGCACTTCCAGTTCGGCCGGCGTGGTCACGTGCAGGACATGGACCCGGCGGCCCGCCTCGCGCGCGAGGCGCAGGATGCGGCGGGTGGCCAGCATCGCGCTCTCGTCGTCGCGCCAGACGGGGTGCGAGGCCGGATCGCCGCTTACCCGTTCGCCCTCGCGCGCGATCATCCGTATCTCGTCCTCGGCATGGATCGCCACGCGGCGCTGCCCGGAGCGGAGCACGCGCAGCAGGTCGGCATCCTCCGACACCAGCAGGTCGCCGGTCGACGACCCCATGAAGATCTTGACCCCCGCCGTGCCGGGCAGGCGCTCCAGTTCGGCCAGATGGTTGGCGTTGCGCGCGGTCGCGCCGACGTAAAAGGCATGGTCGCAATACATGCGGCCCTTGGCGCGCGCGAGCTTGTCGGCGATCGCGT
Source organism: Sphingomonas sp. ABOLH (assembly GCF_003951715.1). Classification (NCBI taxonomy): domain Bacteria; kingdom Pseudomonadati; phylum Pseudomonadota; class Alphaproteobacteria; order Sphingomonadales; family Sphingomonadaceae; genus Sphingomonas; species Sphingomonas sp. ABOLH. The sequence continues at coordinate 8,791 of NZ_QQWV01000031.1, forward strand.
CCTCGGTATCGGTCGCGGGCTTGGTGTTCGGCATTTCGAACACCGCGGTCACGCCGCCCATCACCGCCGCGATCGATCCTGTGGCGAGGTCTTCCTTATGCTCCAGCCCGGGCTCGCGGAAATGGACCTGCGTGTCGATGACGCCGGGCAGGATGTCGAGGCCGGTACAGTCGATCGTCTCGCCCGCATCGCCGGTCACGCCAATGCCGGCGATGCGTCCGTCGACGATGCCGATATCGACCTGTGCCGGGCCGGAGGGAAGGTGGACGGTGCCACCGGTGAGCTTGGTATCGAAGGTCGCCATTGCCGCCTCTTGTAGCCGGGGGGTAGGCCGTCCTACCTGTTGGCCATGACCATGAACACCCCCGAAACCCGCCCCGGTACCTGGCTGTCCGATCGGGCGGTGCTGCACATCGGCGGGGCGGAGGCGCGGCCGTTTCTGCAAGGACTGGTGACGCAGGATATGGGCGCGGTGACGCCGGAGACGCCGCAATGGGCGGCGCTGCTGAGCGCGCAGGGCAAGGCGCTGTTCGACTTCCTCCTGTGGGCCGATGGCGACGACATATTGATCGATTGCGAAGGCGAGGTCGCCGATGCGCTGGCCAAGCGGCTGACGCTCTATCGCCTGCGCCGTGCGGTGACGATCGAGCGGACCGACCTCGGCGTCCATTGGGCGGCGGAGGGCGGCGAGGGTGTTCCCGATCCCCGGCTGGCGGCGCTGGGGCGGCGCTGGCTGGCTCCGGCGGGCGACGCGGCGAGCGGATGGTTGGAACACCGGCTGCGGCACGGCGTGACCGAGGGACGCGCCGAACTGGGCGACGGGCAGACCTTGTGGATGGAATGTAATGCGCGCGAACTGCACGGGGTCAGCTTCACCAAGGGCTGCTATGTGGGCCAGGAGAATACCGCGCGGATGAACTATCGCTCGACGGTCAACCGCCGGCTGGTGGTGGTGCCCACTGACGTCGCGGGGCCGCGCACGCGCATCGTCTATCCCGATCTGGGGCTGGCGGTCGAGCATCGTCGGATCGACGATCTGGGCGCAGCGTTGCGGCCGGACTGGCTGGTGGAGGCGCTGGCGGAGCCGATCTGAGCGGGCGCTGGACCGGGGCGTCGGTGGCGCTACAAGGTTGGTCATGGACGACTATCTGACCGCCGATCGCCCGACCTTCGTCACCCATCTCGAATGTTCGATGACGGGCGAGCATTATCCCGCCGACACGCTGCATAATCTGTCGAAGGTCGGTCGGCCGCTGCTGGTCCGCTACGACCTGTCGGCGGTCGGCGAGGCACTGTCGCGCGACACGCTGTCGGCGCGCGATACCGATCTGTGGCGCTGGCGCGAACTGCTGCCGGTGCGCCGAGCCGAGAATATTGTCAGCCTAGGCGAGATCGAGACGCCGTTGATCCCCGTGCCGAAATCGGGCGGCGAGCGGGTGCTCGTGAAGGACGAAGGTCGCCTGCCGACCGGCAGTTTCAAGGCGCGCGGGCTGGTAATGGCGGTGGCGATGGCCAAGGAACTGGGCGTGCGCCGCATCGCCATGCCGACCAACGGCAATGCCGGTGCGGCGCTGGCCGCCTATGCCGCCCGCTGTGGAATCGAGACGATCGTCTTCTGTCCCGAGGATACACCCGAGGTGAATGTCCGCGAGATCGCGGCACAGGGCAGCCGGGTGTGGCGGGTCAACGGCCTGATCGACGATTGCGGCGCGATCGTCGCCAAGGGCGCGGCGGAAGGACGCTGGTTCGATTTCTCGACGCTGAAGGAGCCGTACCGGATCGAGGGCAAGAAGACGATGGGCCTCGAACTGGCGGCGCAGCTCGGCTGGCGGCTGCCCGATGCGATCTTCTACCCGACCGGCGGCGGTACCGGGCTGATCGGCATGTGGAAGGCGTTCGACGAACTGGAGGCGCTCGGCTGGATCGGGTCGAAGCGGCCGCGCATGTATGCGGTGCAGGCATCGGGCTGCGCGCCGATCGTCCGCGCGTTCGAGGCAGGGGAGGAGCATGCCGAACGCTGGGAGGACGCGCATACCGTCGCCGCCGGCATCCGCGTGCCGCGTGCGGTCGGCGACTTCCTGATCCTGCGCGCGGTGCGCGAAAGCGGCGGCAAGGCGCTGGCGGTCGGCGACCCGGCGATCCTGAAGGCGGTGGACGACTGTGCGCGCCGCGACGGCCTGCTGCTGTGTCCCGAAGGCGGGGCGACGCTGGCCGCCTACCGCCAAGCACTGCGGGATGGGGAGGTTGATGCGGACGAGGAGGTGGTGCTGTTCAACTGTGCCACTGGCCTCAAATATCCGCTGCCGCCCGCGAGCGCGACGCTCGATCGACACCAAGTGATTGATTTCGAAGCGCTTTAGGTCAGCGTTCGAATGCGGTGATGATCGGGCAGGGGCCGTCGCTACCGGCGCCGCATTGATCGGCCAGCTTCGCAAGCGCCTGCCGTGCCGCCTGCATTCGCTCGATCTGCGCATCGAGTTCGGCGATGCGCCGCCGGGCGAGGTCGCGGGCGCGGGCACGGTCGTCGGTGGCGTCGAGCGCCAGCAACTCGCCGATCTCCTCGAGCGTGAACCCGGCCGCCTGCGCCTGCCGGATGAACCGCAGCCGGTGCAGATCGTCCTCACCGTAGTGGCGAAAGCCGTTGCCGTGCGGGCGTTCGGGCACGGCCAGTAGCCCGCGTCGCTGATAGTAGCGCACCGTATCCACGCCGACGCCGCCTGCCTTTGCCAGCTGCGCAATGGTTTGTGTCATCGGGCCTTGACTCCGGACCATGGTCCAGACCCCATATAGGGTGCACGTTGCGAATGCCAGGAGCGCACCCGTGTCCGACCGTCCCACCGCCGTCCTTCACCGCATGGTCCTGCCCGGCCACACCTGTCCCTATGGCCTGAAGGCGCTCGACCTGCTCCGCCGCAAGGGGTTCGCGGTCGAGGACCGCCCGCTGACAACGCGCGAGGCGACGGACGCGTTCAAGGCGGCGCATGGCGTGAAGACGACCCCGCAGGTCTTCATCAGTGGCACGCGCATCGGCGGCTACGACGATCTGCGCCGTCATCTTGGCCTGCGCGTCGCCGAACCCGGCGCGACCAGCTACCGCCCGGTCGCCGCCCTGTTCGCGATGACCGCGCTGCTGGCGATGGCGGCCAGTCATGCAGCCTTCGGATCGCCCTTCACGCTGCACGCGCTCCAATGGTTCGGCGGGTTCAGCATGGCGATACTGGCGCTGCTGAAGCTGCAGGACATCGAGAAATTCTCGACCATGTTCCTCAACTACGACCTGCTGGCGCGGCGCTGGGTGCGCTATGGCTATGTCTATCCCTTTGCCGAGGGACTGGCGGGCGTGCTGATGGTGGCCGGCGTGCTGACCGGGCTGTCCGCCGCGGTCGCGCTGTTCATCGGGACGATCGGGGCGGTGTCGGTGTTCAAGGCGGTCTATATCGACCGGCGCGAACTGAAATGCGCCTGTGTCGGCGGGTCGTCGAACGTGCCGTTGGGCTTCGTGTCGCTGACCGAGAATCTGGGCATGATCGCGATGGGGCTGTAGATGCTGACCGGGATGTGATCCGCTTGGGTGGGTCAGGGCACCGCGAACAGCCGCAGGAAATAGCCGACGAACCGCCGTGCATGCGCGTCGATCATGTCGCTGTCGGCGGTTTCGATGCCCCATAGCCGGCGATTATGATGGACCGCGGCCATCCCGGTCAGCGTCCGCGCCATGTCGACCGCGCCCTCATTGCGCAGCCGCCCGGCGTCGATCTGCTGCGCGATATAGCCGGACAGGGCGCGTTCGATATGGCCCGCCGCCTCCTGGTAAAAGATCCGGCCGATTTCGGGAAAGCGGCCGCTTTCGCCGACGACGAGCCGCCATGCCGCCACCGCATCGGGATGCGCGGTCTTGTTCATGAATACGCGGCAGAAATTGACGAGCGTCGCCTCCATCTCGCCCGGCGTCAGCAATTCGCTGGTGACCTGTTGGCGGAAGGCGGCGGTGACGTCGGCGATGACGGCGGCGAACAGTTCCTCCTTCGAGCGGAAATAGCTCCACAAGGTCGCCTTCGACCCGCCCAGCGTCTTGAGCAGGCCCGACATCGACGTCGCGGCATAGCCCTCTTCGAGGAACGAGCGACGCGCAGCGGCGACGATCGCGTCGCGGCGATCCTGTTTGCGGGCTTCGCGCTTGCCAAGCGCCGGTTCTTCGGTGTCGGTCATAAACTGTACTGACGGGTACAGTTAATCGTTGACAGGCGCAAGCGGCAGGATCATGGAACGAAGCGTACCCACTAGTACGGTTTTCGCCATGATACGCCCGAGTCTTCGGCAAGCCCGCCGCGCGGCGCCGCTTGCGGTGTTGTTCCTGTCCGCCTGTGCCAGCGTGCCGCGTCTGGCCGATGCGCCGGCGCCGCGCACCCCCGACAGTTTCGCCGCCGATCGCAGCTTTGCCACGACGGGCGCGAGCGCGTGGCCGGCGCAGAACTGGTGGCAGGGTTATGGCGATGCACAGCTCGATGCGCTGATCGCGGAAGGCTTGGCCGGGTCGCCCGACCTCGCCGCCGCCACCGCGCGCATCGCGCAGGCCGATGGCTATGCGCGGCAGGCCGGGGCGGCGCGGCTGCCGACGCTGGGCGCATCGGGCAATGTTGGCCTGACCAAGCAGAGCTACAATAACGGCATCCCCGCCGATTTCGTGCCGAAGGGGTGGAACGACACCGGCCGGGTGGAGGGGGAGCTCGGCTTCGACCTCGACCTGTGGGGACGCAACCGCGCGGCCTATGCGGCGGCACGGTCGGATGCGGAGGCGGCACGGCTGGACCTGGTGCAGGCGCAGCTGACGCTGTCGACCAATATCGCCGATGCCTATGCCGATCTGGCACGGTTGTTCGCCGAACGCGCGGTGGCGCAGGCCGCGCTTCAGGTGCGGCAACAGACCGCGAAATTGACCGCCGACCGGGTGACGAACGGCCTCGACACCCGGGCCGAGGAGAAACAGGCGGATGCGGCGGTGCCGGCGGCGCGGGCCGATGTGGCGGCGACCGACGAAGCGATCGCGCTGACCCGCAACCGCATCGCCGCGCTGCTGGGCAAGGGGCCGGACCGGGGGCTGGCGATCACCGCGCCCGCCGCGACCATTCCCGCCCGCGGCCTGCCTGCCGGGGTCACCACCGACCTGATCGCCCGCCGCCCCGATATCGTCGCGGCGCGTACCCGGGTCGAGGCGGAAGCGAGCCGGATCAAGGTCGCACGCGCCGATTTCTATCCGTCGTTCAGCCTGTCGGCGGTGTTCGGCTTGCAGTCCTTGGGGTTGAGCAACCTGATCAACGGCGGATCGACCGCAGGCAGCGTGGGTCCGGCGTTCAACCTGCCGATCTTTCGCGGGGGCGAGCTGGACGGTCGCTACCGCGTGGCACGCGGCGCGTTCGACGCGGCGGTCGCCGATTACGACCGGACCGTCACCGCCGCCTATCGCGCGGTCGCCGATGCGGTGGTCAGCCAGCGCGCGCTGGCGACGCGCCTGACCGAATCGCAACGCTCGCTGGCCAATGCGCAGGCCGGGTACGACGTCGCGCGGCTCCGCTACGAAGGCGGGCTGTCGCGCTTCACCGACGTGCTGGTCGCGCAGGACCGGGTGTTGCAGGCGCGGCGGATCGTCGCCGACCTGCAATCGCGTGCCTTTACCCTCGACATTGCGCTCGTCCGTGCGCTGGGCGGCGGGTTTTCCGCCCCGGCCACCGCCGAGCAGAACAAGGATGTGACCCATGGCTGACGCCGATCCCGCGCCCGAAACCACCGCGCCGACGAAGCGCAAGAAGTGGCTGACCGGCATCGCCGCGGTCGTCCTGCTGGGCGCTGCGGGCTATGGCGGCTGGTATGCGATGGTCGGCAGCCATTATGTCGAGACCGACAATGCCTATGTCGGCGCGGAAACGGCGCAGATCACGCCGATGGTCGCCGGGCAGGTGATCGCCATCGGACCATCGGAAACGCAAGCGGTGAAGCGCGGCGACGTGCTGGTCCGGCTGGACGACAGCGACGCGCGCATTGCGCTGGCGAGTGCCGAGGCGGATCTGGCCAAGGCGCGGCGCCAGTTCGGGCAGACCGCCGCCACCAGCGGCGCCCTGTCGGCGCAGGTGCAGGCGAAGGGCGCGGAGATCGTCAGCGCCCGCGCGCGGCTGGCATCGGCGCAGGCGGCGTTCGACAAGGCGCAGGTGGACTATAACCGGCGGCAGCGGCTGGCGCCCAATGGTGCGGTATCGGGCGACGAACTGACCCAGGCGACCAATGCGCTGGCAGCGGCCCGCGCCGCGCTGGAACAGGCGCGGGCGGCGGTGGCGGAGGCTGCGTCGCAGCGCAGCGCGGCGGCGGGCAATCTGGCGGCCAATCAGGCGCTGATCCAGGGCGCCACGTCCCGCAGCGCGCCCGACGTGCTGGCCGCGGAGGCGCGTGTGCGGCAGGCGCAGCTCGACCTCGACCGCACCGTCATCCGCGCGCCGATCGACGGCGTCGTCGCCAACCGGACGATCCAGATCGGGCAACGCGTCGCGGCCGGCACGACGATGATGCGGATCGTCCCGGTGAACAGCGCCTATGTCGATGCGAACTTCAAGGAAGGTCAACTGGCCAAGGTGAAGCCGGGTCAGCCGGTCAAGCTCACCTCCGACCTGTATGGCGACGATGTCGAATATCACGGCCGGGTCGTCGGCTTTTCCGGCGGGACGGGATCGGCGTTCGCACTGATCCCGGCGCAGAATGCGACCGGCAACTGGATCAAGGTCGTGCAGCGCCTGCCCGTGCGCGTCGCGCTGGACCGCAACGAGTTGCAGGCGCACCCGCTGCGCGTCGGGCTGTCGATGACCGCCGAGGTGGATGTTTCGGGGCGGTAGCGCGTTCCCCGACGGCTGACCGTACCCCCGCGCAGGCGGGGGTCCAGCGCCCGATTGGAAAACGCTTCGTGCTTGACCCTGGACCCCTGCCTGCGCGGGGGTACGGCAGGCGATATTTCGTGGGACATCCCACAAGGGAGCAGTCGGCATGACCGGCCAGGACGATTTCAAACCCTATACCGGCGGCAAGCTGTGGCTGGCCGGGCTGGTGCTGGCGCTGACCAATTTCATGGTGGTGCTCGACACGACCATCGCCAATGTGTCGGTCGGGCATATCGCCGGGTCGCTCGGCATCTCGACCAGCCAGGGGACGTGGATCATCACCTCCTATGCGGTGGCGGAGGCGATCTGCGTGCCATTGACCGGGTGGCTGGCAGGGCGGTTCGGGACGGTGCGGACCTTCGTGACGGGCATGATCGGCTTCGGCATCTTTTCGGTGCTTTGCGGGCTGTCGACCAGCCTTGCCATGATCGTCATCGCGCGGATCGGGCAGGGCTTGTGCGGCGGGCCGCTGATGCCGCTGACGCAGACGATGCTGCTGCGGGTCTTCCCGCGCGAACAGCATGGGCAGGCGATGGGCATGTGGGCGATGACCACCGTCACCGCGCCGATCCTGGGGCCGATTCTGGGCGGGACGATTTCCGACAGCTGGTCGTGGCACTGGATCTTCTTCATCAACGTGCCCGTCGCGATCTTCTGCGTGTTCGGCGCGCTGCGCCTGCTGAAACCCGCGGAGACGAAGCGCGAGAAGCTGAAGGTCGACCGGATCGGCCTCGCTTTGCTGGTCCTGTGGATCGGTGCGCTCCAGATCATGCTCGACATCGGGCGCGAGCACGACTGGTTCGAGGACCCGACGATCGTCGTCCTCGCCATCGTCGCGGCGGTAGGTGCTGCGGTGTTCGTCGCGTGGGAGCTGACCGAGCGGCAGCCGATCGTCGACCTGCGCGTGTTCCGCCACCGCGGCTTCGCGGTCGCGGTCGCCGCCTTGTCCTTCGCGTTCGGCACCTTCTTCGCCTCGGTCGTGCTGATCCCGCAATGGTTGCAGGCGAGCCTGGGCTACACCTCGACCTATGCCGGCTATGCCACGGCCTTCAACGGCATGGGGGCGGTCATCATGTCGCCCTTCGTCGCGAAGATGCTCAAGAAGCGCGATCCGCGTGCGCTGGTGTGCTTCGGCATCTTCTGGATCGCGGCGTGCAACCTGTTGCGGGTCGGATGGACGACGGGGTCCGATTTCTGGACGCTCGCCTTTCCGCAGATGCTGCAGGGGTTCGGCATGCCGTTCTTCTTCATCCCGCTGACCACCATCGCGCTGGGCGCGGTCGATCCGAAGGAGACGGCGTCGGCGGCGGGCGTCATGAGCTTCCTGCGCACCATGGCCGGCGCGATCGGCACGTCGATATCGACGACGCTCTATGCCAACCACATGACGATCGCGCGCAGCGAGATGGTCGGGCGGCTGAACACCGATGCGACGCAACAGGCGCTGAGTGCGCAAGGCTTCTCGATCGATCAGGTACGCGGCGCGATCGAGATGACGGTGACGCAGGAAAGCAGCACGCTGGCGATCAACTACATGTTCCTGCTGTCGGCGATCATCTTTGCCGGTGCGGCGCTCATCATCTGGCTGGCCCCCCGGCCCCAGCGGATGGCCGGACCGGGGGCCGCGCATTAGCGCCGGGCGGATGCCCCCGTCGCGTCATCGAACGTCGGCGCCTTCGCGAACTCCGCTTTGCCGAACGGCCGGTCCCGGAACATATAGTCGTAATAGAAATGCCGCAGCCGCCGGTGGAACGCGCGGATGCGGTCCTGATAGGCGAGCTGCGCGGCAAGATCGGTATGCGCGAGCCGGGTGAGCAGCGCCTGCACCCCGACCGAGGGCAGCACCCAGCCCAGCGCATTCGCCGTCGCCGCCCGCCGCTTCAGCCCGCGGCGATAGGCGTCGACCCGCGCCGCCACGCTGTCGTCGCCATTCTGGTGGAAGGCGAAATACCATTTATAGTGGAAACCCTCCGGCAGCGGCGGTGAATCCGCCCATCGCGGGTTGGCGGCATAGAAGCGCCGCATCGTTTCCTCGCGCGGGATTTCCCAGGCGTGATGGACATTTTCGCGCTGGGCCAGCGCGATCTTGGCACCGTCGTCGACCGGGATGGCGCGGTTGATGACGACATGGGCGAGCGTGGGGAGCACCAGCACGAGCACCAGCCACAGCCCGGCCAGCGTCGCGGCATTGGCGGTCGACCCATGGCCCAGCCGCCCGACCAGCCCGGCCAGCGCGATCCAGAACAGCAGATACGCCGCCGCCAGCGCGACGATCAGCAGCAGCGGGCCGATCGCGACACCCGACAGCACCGCGCCGACGACGAAGGGGATGCCGAGCGCCAGCAGCAGCAGCGCGAAGCGGATCAGCCCGCGCCGCAGCCACAGCCGCCGCGCCCCCGGCATCGCCTCCAGCATCCGCGCGCGCCCGGCCTCCCGCTCGCCCGATTGCAGGTCGTGGAACAACGCGATGGCGAATAGCGGCGCAAGGAAGACGAGGACGAAGGCGAAGTCGAACCGCCCGGGCAGCGCCAGTTCGGGATTGAAGGTATCGCCGTCATAGATCTGCGCCTCCAGCCCCAGCGCGCGAACCCGCAGGATATAGGGGGCGACGTCGCGCATCCCCGTCGCGGCAAAGGCCAGCGGGGCGGGCGCGTCCCAGGTCGGGTGGAAGCTGTAATAGGCGGCGCTGCCCGCGTCCTTTTCGCGATCGACATAGGTCGCGACCGCGCCGATATCCTCGGCCTGCGCCGCTGCGATGGCGTCGATTGCCGCGCGCTGCCGCGCCATTTCGGCCATGCCGGCGGCGACGGCGGCGGTGCTGAGCACGGCCAGCAGGACCAGCGCGATCGCCGCCATGCGCGACCGCAGCAGCAGCCGGGTTTCATGCAGCCAGATCGCCATCACTTCGTCCCCAGCCGGCGGGTGGCGAACGCCAACGCGACCAGCGCCAGCATGAGCCAGCCAAGGAGGATGCCCAGCCCGGGCAGGCTGGCACGCACCAGCGATCCGGCATCGGGCGGGACGAAGCGGAATTCGGGCAGGCGTTGCCAATGGTCCGCGCCGATCCGCTTGCGCCGGTCGGCCCCGGCGTCCTTCGCCGTATCGTCGGCATAGCTGACCGCATCGGCCTGCAGCCGGTTGAGCCGCTGGACCAGTGCGTAGCGATAGGCCTCCGCCTGTTCGAGGAAGCGGCGATGCCCGGTAAAGTCGGTGCCGGCGGCGGCCATCGATGCCTGGCGCAGCGCGATGGTCGGGCTGAGCAGGCCGATCCCGGTGACCAGTGCATTCTGCGACGCGTGCGTCGCAAAGCTCTGCCCGGCATAGCGGTCGAACAATCTGCTGGTCATCGCTTCGCCTTCGAGGGCGAGGAGACCCTTGTAATTGACCGGCAGGTCCTCGACCCGCGTCACGCCATAGCGCTTCAGGGTCGCGGCCTTGAACTGCGCGAAATGCGGGTCGTCGGGATTGTGGCTGTCGCCCATCCGGCGCAGGTCACGGGCGATGGCGACGTCGGTCTGCAACCGGTTGGCCAGCGGATAGGCCTGGCCGGCGATATCGGGCGCGACGCGCGGCAGCAGCACGACGCTGACCGCCCAGAGGGCCAGCAAGGCGAGCAGCGCGTCGCGGCGACGGCGGACGAGGGTCGAAACGAGGGTGATCGCGACCACCCATAAGGCGAGATAGGCGGCATAGGCGGAGGCGATGACCGCCATCGGCCCGGCATAGGCGCCCGGCTGTCCCGAAATCAGGACGAAGCCGATCATCGCCGGCAGGCCGACCAGCGCCGCGACCAGCGCCAGTGCGCCCAGCTTCCCCCCGATGATCGAACCCGCCGATGCCCCCTGCAACAGCAAGGGCCGCAGCGTACCGCGTTCGGTCTCCCGCGCGACCGCGCCATAGCCGAGGAAGATCAGCAGCAGCGGCGCCACCGCCTGCAACACGAAGGCCGGCGTCAACTGGCCGAAGCGGACCAGCAGCGAGCTTTGCCGGACGTCGCCGAAATTGCTGGTATTCTGCCGATGCCCTTCGAGGAACATGGTGTTGCCGGTAAAGGCGTCGACGCCCGGATCGAACGCGGCGAGCGGTCCCAGCGGGCGAAAGATGAAATGGCCATAATGGACCACGCGATGCGGATGGCGGTCGGGCTGTGCCTCGAACGCGTGGTTCGCCTCTGCCTGATGGCGCGCGCGGCTGTCGGCAATGCCCTGTTGAAGGGTCCACGACGTGACCACCGCGACCAGCGTCAGGATCAGCAGCAGCGCGACGGCGGTGACCGCGACGCGGTTGCGCCGCATCAGCCGCAATTCGTCCCGCGCGATGAGCGAGATCGCGCTCATGCCGCCCCGGTTCCGGAGAAGCGGTCGTGCAGCGCCCGCACGTCGAACCGCGCTTCGCCCTCGGCCGCGACCTCGTCGACGATGCGACCGCGTTCGAGGAAGCCGATCCGGTCGGCGACATCGGCGGCGCTGAGCAGGTCGTGGGTGACCATCAGCACCGCGGTCCCCCGCGCGCGGACGGCGTGGAGCAGCGCGTTGAAATCGGCGGTGGCGCGCGGGTCCAGCCCGGAGGTCGGCTCGTCGAGCAGCAGCACCGGCACTTCGCGCAACAACGCGACGGCGATCGCGACCTTCTGCCGCATCCCCTTCGAAAAGCCGCCGAGCCGCTGATCGAACGCGCGGTCCTGCAATCCGGCCGCGGTCAGCGCATCGGTAATGTCCCCGCGCGACCGGGGCGTGCCCGACAGCGCCAGCAGATAGTCGGCATTCTCGACCGCGCTCAGATGTTCGTAGAGCGCGACATTCTCCGGCAGATAGGCGATGCGCCGCCGCGCCGCATCGGGGTCCGCCGCCGGATCGATCCCGCCGACCCGGACGCTGCCGCCATCGACACGCACGAAGCCGAGCAGCGCCGACAATGTCGTCGACTTGCCCGCGCCGTTGCCGCCGAGCAGCGCGTAGATCTCGCCGGCGGCCACCGACAGCGACAGTCCGTCGAGCACGCGGTGCGCACCATAGGCGAGTGACGCATCGGCGATGGCGATCTCGGGGTCGGTCCCGGGCAGACGGGCAGGGGGCAGCGGTGTTTGCATGGGCGGCTTCCTGCCTTTCCGGGGAGGGTATCGTCAATAGAGATGATGTATCATTGCATCATCCGCTTGCCCTCCGCTCGTTTTTGCGAATAGGGATCAATATCGAATCGATCGGGGGATCATCATGACGCCATGCCTGCGCCGGTGCGCACCGGCACTGCTGCTCGCACCGTTTCTGGCGGCGACCGGCGCCTGGGCGCAGCCGGGCCCCCGGACGGATTCGGACGATCAGGCCACCGATATCGTCGTCACCGGATCGCGCCTGGCGAATGCCAGCATCAACGGCCTCGACGTCGATCCGCTGCTGTTGCCGCAGAATGTCCGCCTGCTCGACGACACGCTGATCGACCGCACCGGCTTTACCGACCTGTCGCAGCTGTTCGATCTGGCGGGCGGTATGGCGCGGCAGAACAGCTTTGGCGGGGCGTGGGACGCCTATGCGATCCGCGGCTTTTCGGGTGATATTAACCAGGGTCCCGACCTGCTCGTCAACCGCTTCAGCGCCAATCGCGGGTTCAACGCGCGCCGCGACGTGGCGACCGTGGAGAGTTTCCAGGTGCTCAAGGGCCCGGCATCGGCGCTGTCGGGCAAGGGCGAGCCGGGCGGGTCGATCAACATCGTGACCAAGGCGCCCCTCGACCATGTCCATGCCGGCGGTGAGATCGGCTATGCCAGCTTCGACACGTGGCGCGGCAGTTTCGATATCGGCGGTCCGATCGCGGGCGGGATCGCGACGCGGGTGATCGGCGTCTATCAGGATGGCAACAGCTTCCGCGACTTCGTCCACAACGACCGCCTGCTGTTCGCACCCTCGCTCGGCTGGCGGGTGAGCGACCGGGTGCGCCTGCTCTATCAGCTCGAATACAACCTCGTACATTTCGTCCATGATCGCGGGCTGGTCGCGGTCGGAGGCGATGGTCGCGCGCTGCCCCGCAGCCGCTTTCTGGGCGAACCGAACGACGGGCCGATGACCCAGCGCACCGCGCAGCATCAGGCGACCGCCTATGTCGATCTCGGTCCCGGCATCGCGCTGGAAGCGGGGCTGCAATATCGTGACGGCGCACTGACCGGCCAGTCGACCCATAACGCCGTGCTGGTCGGCACACGGCTGCGGCGGCAGCTGCGCATCCATGACTATCGCTGGCAGGACCTGTCGGGTCGCATCGAACTGAGCCTCAACCGCACGCTGCTCGGCATCGGCCACCAGTTGCGCGTCGGTGCGGATGCGTTCGATTACGACCAGCGGCGCATCTTCTACCGCTTCAATCCCAGCGCGTCGCAGCCCTATGACATCGACGTGTTCCAGCCGGTCTATGGCCAGCGCAAGCCGGTGGCGCCGCTCAGCCAGAATTTGCTCGAACGGCTGCGCGGGCAGAGCGTCTATGCGCAGGACCTGCTGACGCTCGACGATCGCTTCTCGCTGCTGCTGGGGGTGCGGCACGACTGGATCGAACAGGACAATATCAATTATCGCACCGGCCGGACCGATCGCCAGTCGCCCCGCGCGACGTCGCCGCGCGCCGCCTTCACCTATGCGCCCAGCGATCATGTGTCGGCCTATGCCAGCTGGGGGCGGTCGTTCCGCTTCAACCAGGGCGTGGACGCCGCCGCCCGCCCGTTCGCACCGGAACGCGGCGAAGCGTGGGAGGGCGGGGTGAAGCTGGCGGCGCTGGCCAAACGGCTGACCGGCACGGTCTCGCTGTTCCGGATCGCCAAGCAGAATATCCTCGTCAACGACCCCGCCAGTCCCGGCTTCTCGATCGCGACCGGCGAAGCGCGCAGCCGCGGGGTCGAGGCGGACGTGAACTATCGGCTGGACGACCGGCTGACGCTGACCGGCGTCTATGCCTATACCGACGCGCGGGTGACGCGCGACACGCGGCCGGGGCTTACCGGCAGCGCGCTGTCGAACATCCCGCGGCATAGCGGCGCGGCCTATGTCTTCTGGCAATCGCACGGCACCGATCCGGGATCGGTCGGGTTAGGGGGCGGCTTGACCTATGTCGGTGCGCGCGCGGGCGACGATGTGGCGAGCGGCTTTCGCCTGCCCGCCTATCTCACGGCGCGGCTCAACCTGTCGGTTCAGCTGACCCGGGGATTGTCGGCGCGGATCGACGGCGAAAACCTGTTCGATGCCGATTATCTGGAAAGCAGCTATTCGAACGTATGGATCACGCCCGGCGCCCCACGCACGATCCGCGGGCGGATCGCGGTGGCGCTGTAGCGCGGGCGGCCGCCGCCGTCGGAACACGCGCTCGTGGCGTACCGATCGCGTCATGGGCTGCGGGACGGACTGCCGTAACAAGCGGATGGCAGCGACAACGGAAGTGGCACATCGACGTTCGCTAATTCGGCCGCGATGGCCGGATTCTGGAAATCTTGAGAGTGGTGCCGCTTACAGGACTCGAACCTGTGACCCCCGCATTACGAATGCGATGCTCTACCAACTGAGCTAAAGCGGCCCGGGACGCAATGCCGTCCGGAGGCGGGCGCTTACCAGCGGGTGGGGCGGGTGGCAAGGGGAATTGCGTTTCGCGGCATTAGCTGCGGATTTTACCGGACGTTTACCCTGTAGCGTCCACAACCCGCGCTCATCGGGCAGAGCGCCCATGGGGACGGATTATGGACATCGTGCGCGGACCGAACGAGCAGCCGGGCGACGACGATCGCGAAGGCGTGGGCGGCGACGTCCTGGTCGTGGGCACCGACGAGCGCCGGATGCATGTCCGCGCCTATAACCACTGGGTGTCGCTGCTGGGCGGGCGGCCCTGTCCGTTGATCGACGCGCTCGATCCGGCGGGAATCGCCGATTTCGGGCCGAACAGCGTGCTGCTCGACTTTACCGATGGCCATGACGACGGCGTCATCCGGTTCCTGGGCCATGCGTTGCGTGACGAAAGCGGTACCGATTCGTCGATCGTCCGGCTGAGCCAGGTGCCGCCGCGCTCGCTGCTGTCGCGGCTGACCGATCATTACATGCAGATCATCGCGAATCGCGCGCCGATCGGGTTCGAGGCCGAGTTCGTCGGCCATCGCGGCTTTCCGATGCTCTATCGCGGTATTCTGATGCCGTTTTCGTCGGACGGCGACACGATCGACTATCTCTATGGCGTCATCAACTGGAAGGAAGTGGTCGACACCGCCACCCAGTCGGCGCTGGCCGCCGAACTGGCCGAATCGCGCCGCGCCGCGCCCCGCCGTCCGATCCCGGCGGCGGCATGGGCCGATGGGCCGAGCGCTGCGCTCGGCGAACCGGCGGCCACCCCTTCGCTGACCGAACGGCTGGTCGAGGCGCGCCGCCTGGCCGACGCCGCTCGCGGCACGGCGGAAACCTCGGCGGCATCGATCGCCGCCTTGGCCGGTGCCTATGATTTCCTGCTGGCGACCGAACGCGATTCGGTGGGTTATGCCGCGATGCTGGTGGGGGCCGGCCTGACCGTCGATCCGCGCGCGCCGGTCGAGGCGCTGGTGCGGCTGGTGTTCGGCGATACGGCGGAAGCGCATGCCCGTACGCTCGCCCGCGCGCACCGCGCCGGGGTGGGCGAGGGCGAACTGGGCGACTGGATCGAACGGACCGCCGGGCGGCCGGCAGCGGCAACCCCGGCGATGGTGGTGCCGATGGCGCCGGGCGACGACGCCTATGTGCTGCTGCTGGGCCGCGCGGTCGATGCCGGATCGGTCGAAATCCTGGGGCGCGTCGATGCCGGTCCGGGGGAGATCGATGCGGCGCGACGGCAGTTGGGCGCCTGATATCGACCGGGCATGCTCGTAATATAATTACCGCACTGCGACATTTTGTTCGCAACTGCCACAAGGGTTGAGCCTGTCGGCGAGGCAGCGCATAGCCCGCGCATGACACCGCAAAGCAAGCTCGCCCGCCCCCTGGAAACGCTGCTGGTCGACAGCGCCCTTCCCGGTGAAATCGAAGGTCTGGACGCCGCGGCCCGTGCCGACGCGGCGCAGTTCGTGGCGGCGACCGCCGCCCACCGTTCGCCCGGCACGGTCAGCGTCGCGCTGGAAACGCTGACCCGGGGCGAGGCGCGGCGGATGCGCCTTGCGGTCATCAACGACGACATGCCGTTCCTGGTCGATTCGATCGCCAGCACGATCGTCGCCCACGACATCGCGATCGACCGCATCCTGCATCCGGTGATCGCCGTCACCCGCGACGCGGCGGGTACGCTGACCGGTCTGGACGGCGAAGGTCGCCGCGAATCGATGATCTATATCGAGATGGAACGGGCCGAGGCGCGCGTCCGGCACGCGCTGGTCGCCGAGATCGAGCGCAATCTGGAGCATGTCCGCGCCGCCGTGGCCGATTGGCGCGCGATGCAGGCGGCGATGCAGGCCGATGCCGCGCGGCTGACCGCGAATGCCGATACTGCCGAGGATGCCGCGCTGCTGGGCTGGTTCGTCGCGGGCAACCTGACGCAGCTGGCGCATGAACGCTGGTCGCGCGACGGGGTGGTGAGCGACCGGCTGGGCCTGTCGCGTGCCCGGCTGGAGGTGCCGCTGCTCGCCGATGCGTCGCGTCAGCGCGCGATCGAATGGTTCGATGCCGGCAATGTCCAGCCGCTGCTGCTGAAGTCCAACTGCATCTCGACCGTCCATCGCCGCGCGCCGATCGACCTCGTGCTGGTGCCGATCCGCGAGGGCGACCAGGTGACCGGCGTGTCGATCCATGGGGGGCTGTGGACCAGCGCCGCGTTGCAGGCCGATCCCGCCGAGGTGCCGGTGCTGCGCCGTAATCTGGCCGAGCTGCGGGCCAAGTTCGGCTTCGACCCGTCGGGCCATGCCGGCAAGGCGCTGAACCACGCCATTTCGACGCTGCCCCACGACCTGACCACCGCGTTCAATCCCGAATCGCTCGAACAGCTGGCGCTGACCGCCATGTCGGTTGCGGATCGTCCGCGTTCGCGGCTGGTGCTGATCAAGTCGGCGCTGGGGCGGCATCTGTTCGCCTTTGTCTGGCTGGGTCGCGACGACGTGACGACACAGCGTCGCCTGTCGATCGGCGACATGCTGGCGCAGGCGGCGAACGCGTCGATCCTCAACTGGTCGATCGCGATGGAGGATGGCGAGGCGGCGCTGATCCGCTACGTCCTCGACCTCAGGCAGGACGGGCGGATGCCCGATACCGCCGATCTCGACCGGCGGATCGAACGCATGGTACGCGGCTGGCGCCCGGCGGTCGAGGGGGCGCTGAGCGAAATGGTGCCCGAAGGAGCGACCCGGATGGCGCTGCGCTTCGCCAATGCCTTTCCGGCCAATTATCGCAATTCGAACCTGCCCGACGAAGCGGCCCGCGATATCGTGCGCGTCGCGGCGCTGACCGACGCCACGTCGCGCTCGGTTCGCATCCTGTCGGCGCCGGGCGAGCGGATGCGGATCAAGGTGTATCGCCGCGGCGGCGCGCTGCCGTTGTCGGATGCGGTGCCGGTGTTCGAAAATTTTGGCTTCCGCGTGATCGAGGAATTGCCGACCCGGCTGGAGGATGAGGAGAAGAGCTTCATCCATGACTTCGAGGTCGAGGTGGCGTCGGGCGCCGCGCCGAAATTCGACGTGGCGGTGGTCGAGCGAGCGATCGAGGCGGTGCTGGAAAACCGTGCCGAAAACGACGCGTTCAACCGGCTGACGGTCGAGGCAGGAATCGCGCCGGCCGCCGTCGTCCTGCTGCGCGCCTGGTTCCGCTATCTGCGCCAGACCGGGGTCAGCTACAGCCTTGCCACCGTGGTCGACGCGCTGCGCCGGGCGCCGGGTGTCGCCACCGCGCTGATCGAACGGTTCAATGCCGCGCACGACCCGTCGCGCAGCGACCGCGAGGCGGGCGTGACCGCTGCCGATACCGCGATCGAGGCGGGGCTGGACGCGGTCTCGGCGATCGACGACGACCGCATCCTGCGCAGCTATCGCGGGGTCGTCGCCGCGACGCTGCGCACCAACGCCTTTGCGCCCGCCGCCAACGAGGCGCTGGTGTTCAAGCTGGACAGCGCGAAGGTGCCGAATCTGCCCAAGCCGCTGCCGTGGCGCGAGGTGTTCGTCTATTCGCCTCGGGTCGAGGGCATCCATCTGCGCGCCGGTCCGGTGGCGCGCGGCGGCCTGCGCTGGTCGGACCGGCGCGACGATTTCCGCACCGAAATCCTGGGGCTGATGAAGGCGCAGCGCGTCAAGAATGCGGTGATCGTGCCGACCGGGGCCAAGGGCGGCTTCTACCCCAAGCAGCTGCCCGCGCCGTCGAACCGCGATGCGTGGATCGCGGAAGGGACGGAGAGCTACCGCATCTTCATCCGGTCGCTGCTGTCGATCACCGACAATATCGTCGAGGGCAAGGTCGTCCATCCCGATAGCGTCGTCATCCATGACGGCGAAGACCCCTATTTCGTGGTCGCCGCCGACAAGGGAACCGCGACGTTCAGCGACGTCGCCAATGCCCTCGCGCTGGAGCGGAAGTTCTGGCTGGGCGATGCGTTCGCAAGCGGTGGCAGCGTCGGGTACGACCACAAGGCGATGGGCATCACCGCCAAGGGCGCGTGGATTTCGGTGCAGCGCCACTTCCTCGAACTGGGCGTCGACGTGCAGACGCAGCCGATCGACGTGATCGGGTGCGGCGACATGTCGGGCGACGTGTTCGGCAACGGCATGCTGCTGTCGAAGGCGATCCGGCTGAAGGCGGCGTTCGACCATCGCCACATCTTCCTCGACCCCGCGCCCGACGCGGCGGCGAGCTGGACCGAGCGCGACCGGCTGTTCCAGCTGCCGCGCTCCAGCTGGGCCGATTACGACCCGACGCTGATTTCGGAGGGCGGCGGCGTATTCCCGCGTACCGCCAAGACGATCCCGCTGAGCGATGCGGTCCGCGCGATGCTCGGCGTCGCTGAGCGCGAAATGGAGCCGACCGCGCTCATTTCCGCGATCCTGCGCGCGCCCGTCGACCTGATCTGGTTCGGCGGCATCGGCACCTATGTGAAGGACCGCAGCGAGAGCCATCTCGACGTCGGCGATCCGGCCAACGACCGTATCCGCGTCGATGCCCAGACGCTGCGCGCCAAGGCAATCGGCGAGGGCGCGAACCTGGGCGTCACCCAGGCCGCGCGCATCGCGTTCAGCGCCCATGGCGGGCGGATCAACACCGACTTCATCGACAATTCGGCCGGCGTCGATTGTTCGGACAACGAGGTGAACATCAAGATCGCGCTGAACCGCGAAGTGATCGAAGGGCGCCTTGCGCAGGACGATCGCAACGCGCTGCTGGCGCGGATGACCGATGACGTCGCGCATCTGGTGCTGGAGGACAACCGGCTCCAGACGCTGGCGCTGTCGGTCATGGAGAATGACGGCCCCGTCGCGGTCCCGAGCTATGTCCGCGTGATCGAGATGCTGGAGGCCGCCGGCAAGCTCGACCGCGTGGTCGAGGGCCTGAGCGCCAACGACGATTATGTCCGCCGTGCGCAGGACGGGCGGGGCCTCACCCGCCCCGAACTGGCGGTACTGCTCGCCAGCGTGAAGCTGGCCCTGCAGGAGGCGATCGAGCACGCTCCCCTAGCGACCGATCCGGATATGGCAGGCGATCTGCTCGCCGCCTTCCCGAAGGAAATGCAGGAAACCCACAAACAGGCGATCCTCGACCACCGTCTGCGCGGGGAAATCGTCGCGACCAAGCTCGCCAACCGCATCGTCAACCGGCTGGGTGTGCTGCACGTCTTCGAACTGGCGGAGGAAGAGGGCGAGGCGCTGGCCGATATCGCGGCGATGTTCGTCGCCGCCGAACGACTGTTCGACATCGACGCGCTCTACGACCGGATCGAGGGTGCCGATATTTCGGAGCGGGCGCGCATCGCGCTGCTCGACGAGGTGGCGGTCGGCGTGCGTTCGCAGATCGCCGACCTGCTGCGCGCCTTCCCGGCGGGCACCACCCCGGCCCATGCCGTCGCGCACCTGCAAAAGGGCGTGGCGAGCCTTGCCGGACAGACCAGCTCGCTGCTCCGCGCCGAGGCGGCACAACAGCGCGACCGGATCGCCGGCGTGTTGCAGGATGCCGGCGCGCCGCAGGAACTGGCCGGACAGGTCGTGCGGCTGTTCGAACTGGACGGGGCGGTCGGCCTTGCCGATCTCGGCCGCCGGTTGAAGCTGGACGAGACGCGGCTGACGCTGGCCTTCACCCATCTCGGCTTCGCGCTGGGGCTGGACTGGGCTCAGGCGGTGGCGGCACGTATCCAGACCGGTGACCCGTGGGAGCGGCTGCTGATCGCCGGCCTGGCGCGCGATTTCCAGCAGCTGCGCTTCGACTTCCTCAATCGCAATGCCGGCAAGGACCCGCAGGCGGCGGTCGAGAAGTGGCTCGAGGCCAATCGCGACCGCGTCGCGCAATTCGCGGCACTGGTGCATCGTGCGCGGCAGGCCCCGGTGGCAGGTGCGGCGATGCTCGCACAGATCGCGGGACAGGCGCGGGTGTTGCTGGCGCGGTAGTCGCTCCCCGCTCACGCGACGTATCCCCGCGCAGGCGGGGACCCAGGGTGAGTGTCGCTGACGTCGGCCATTGGCGCCCTGGACCCCCGCCTGCGCGGGGGTACGGATTGGGCGGCAGGCAAAGCCCCTACGTCACCCCAGCGCAGGCTGGGGTCTCCTGCGGCGAGGTGCGCGCTTCGTTACCGGGAGATCCCAGCCTGCGCTGGGATGACGTTTGTGGTGAGCAGGCAGGGGCGGCGCTACACCAACCCCGCCCCCTCCAGCCGCACCACCGGCAGCATCGCGCCCGCCGGTGCCGGTGGCAGGGTCAGCGTCAGCCCCTCAACCGTCCGCTGCATCGTCACGCTCCCCCCGCCGAGCAACGTCGCCCGCTCGATCCGCCCCGCCGCGCGCGTGCCCAGCGCCGCGATCGTCGCCGGCCCCTCCGGCCAGCCCAGAAAGATCGCGTTCAGCCCGCCGCCGCCCGCTGTAAACCGCACGTCGCGCGCGCCCAGCTTGTCGACCTGCCCTTCGTTGAACATCCCGCCGGCCAGGTCGGTCGGCCCCTGGCCGAACGTCCGCCACGGCCGCGTGCCATAGATCGCCGACCCGTTGACGCGCAGCCAAGCGCCGATCTGGTCGACGATGCGCTCCTCTTCGCTATCGATCGATCCGTCGCCGCGTACCGGCACCGACAGCAGCAGATTGCCGTTCTTCGACACGATATCGGCCAGCCGCTGCAGCACCGCCCGCGCGGGCACATAGGATTTCTCGTCGAAGCGGCGGCGGTTGTAATGCCATTCGCCGATGCAGGTGCAGGTCTGCCACGGCTCTGCGCGCAACCGGTCGGAAAAGCCGCGCTCGATATCCTCGACCAGTGCCTGGCGCTGGAACGCGGTCAGTTGCTTGGCGGTGAGCACCACGTCGGCACGCCCGGACCGCTTGGCGGCGTGGTTGTAGAAATGGGCGATCGCCTCCAACCCGACCGGGCCGAACGGCACCCCGAAATCGTCGAAATAGACGAGATCGGGGTCGTAGCGCTCGACCAGCGCCTTCTGCCGCGCCAGCCAGTTGGCAACGAAGCGTGGATTGGCGGCGGGTGCGAATTCCATCCACCGCCCGCTGGTCGCGCCGGCCCATGCGTCCATCTGCGCCCTGGTGGTAAAGCCGTCGGGCGCGGCCAGCGTTTCGCCGGTGTACAGCTCCTGCGGGTCCAGCCCGTCCCACCATTTGCCGGCACCGTCCGCCTTGGTCAGCCGCGCGGCGTCATAACGCTGCCCGGCACGCGGCCCTTCGGGATCGTAATTATACGCGACCTGATACCAGTGCCACGCATGGCTCGCATGGTTGCTCACCCCGAAGCGCAGCCCTTCCGCCCGCGCCGCGTCGCGCCAGCCGGCGATGATGTCGCGCTTCGGGCCGACGCGGGTGCTGTTCCACGCATGCGGGCTGTCGAACAGGTCGAAATTGTCGTGGTGGACTGCCATGCCGACGAAATATTTCGCCCCCGCCGCCTTGTAGCGTTTGACCAGCGCCGCCGGGTCCCAACGCTCGGCACGCCACCTGCCGATAATGTCCATGAAGCCGGTATCGGCGGGATGGCCATAGCGCTGGACATGCAGGTCGTACGGCCCACGCCCCTGTTCGTACATCTGCCGCGCATACCAGTCGCCGGCCTCGGGCACGCATTGCGGCCCCCAATGCGCCCAGATGCCGAACTTCGCATCGCGGAACCAGTCGGGCACCGCATAGCCATCGGCGAGCGACGACCAGTTGGGTGCCAGCGGCGCAGCCCGTGCCGCGACCGGCCCGGCGGCGGCAAGGGCGGCGGTGCCGCGCAGGAATTGGCGTCGTTCCATGGACATCCCTCCCGAATGGCGGCCGGTCGTTCCGGTCCGCGGTCGCCACGCATGATAGTGCTAAGAACCAATTGTATGACATAGATATCGTGGGTAAAGAGACGTGACAACGCTGTCGGATATCGGGTCGACCGATCCTCGAAACGGCGACGGGACCAGCGGGAGAGGGCGGTATGGCGGCGTGGCGCAGTTGGGCGATGGCGGGGGCGGCGCTGGCGATGCTCGCGACGCCGGTCGCCACCGCGAAGCCGGGCGACGCGCCGGTCTTGGTCCGCAAGGACGGCCGCCACGCGCTGCTGGTCGATGGCAAGCCGTTCCTGATGCTGGGCGTACAGGCCAACAACTCCAGCAACTATCCCGACATGCTGCCGCAGGTGTGGCCGATGGTCGAACGGCTCCACGCCAATACGCTGGAGATTCCGGTCGCGTGGGAACAGATCGAACCGGTCGAGGGCCGGTTCGACTTCAGCTATCTCGACGCGCTGCTGCCGCAGGCGCGTGCACATGGCGTCAAGCTGGTGCTGCTATGGTTCGGCACGTGGAAGAACACCTCGCCGGGCTATGTCCCCGCGTGGGTCAAGACGAACAACGCCCGTTTTCCGCGGATGCGGACGAAGGAAGGCAAGACCCATTACGCGCTGTCGCCGCATGGGCAGGCGACGTTCGAGGCGGACCGTAAGGCATTCGTCGCGCTGATGCGCTACCTGCGGGACCACGACCCCGACCATAATGTCATCATGGTCCAGCCGGAGAACGAGACCGGCGTGTACCAGCAGGCGCGCGACTATTCGCCCGAGGCGAACCGCCTGTTCGCCGGCAACGTGCCGCCCGAACTGGCAAAGGCGACCGGCAAGTCCGGCAGCTGGACCGCGGTCTATGGCGACAATGCCGAACCCGCGTTTAACGCCTGGTACACCGCGCGTTACATCGACCGCATCGCCGCGGCGGGGAAGGCGGTGTGGCCGCTGCCGATGTACGTCAACGCCGCGGTCGGCGGTCCCTTCGCGCCGCAGGGCAAGTCGGGCGGCGCCAGCGGTGGCCCCGATTGGCAGGTGATCGATGTGTGGAAGGCGGCGGCACCGAGCATCGATGCGGTCGCGCCCGACCTCTATACCCGCAGTGCCAAGGACTATCTGAAGTTCCTTGAGCACTACGCGCGGCCCGACAATGCGCTGCTGGTGCCCGAAACCGGCAACGCCGCCGACTTCGCGCGCTTCCTGTGGCCGACCATCGGGCGGGGCGGCATCGGCTGGGCGCCGTTCGGCATGGATGCGACCGGCTATTCCAACTATCCGCTGGGCGCGGTGACGCTGGACGATGCGACGATCGAGGCGTTCGCCAGCAAATACCGGTTCCTGAAACCCATGGCGCGCGGCTGGGCGACGCTGGCGTTCCGGCATCCCGGCTGGGGAACGGCCAAGGGCGCGCCGGATGCCGAACAGACCAGGGTCATGGGCCGGTGGAGCGTATCGGCCAAATATGGCGAATGGCAGTTCGGGTCGATGGATTCGCCGTGGCTGAAGGCCGAACCGCCGGCCGCCGCCGCGCAACCGGTCGGCGGCGCGGCCGTGTTGCAACTGGCGCCCGACCAGTTCCTCGTCACCGGCACCGATGTCCGCGTGTCGTTCGACGTGGCGGACAAGGCGAAGGGCGACACCGCCATGCTTATCAAGGTCGAGGAAGGGACGCTCGCCGACGACGGCAGCTTCCGCGCCCGCCGGGTGATGAACGGCGACCAGACCGATTACGGATTGAACTTCACCGCCCAGCCGATGCTGCTGCGCGTGACCATGGGAACGTACCGCTGATGAAGACGCTTCGCTGGACCCTGTTGTCGCTGGCCCTGTCGGCCTCGCTCCCGGCGCTGGCCGCCGATGTGGCGAAGGTGCCGGGCGGGGTGGTCGTCACCCCCGATGCCGGCCCCGCCAAGCGGGTGCGGGTGCTGGTCTATGGTCCCGACCGGTTCCGCGTGACGGCGGTGCCCGATGCCAGCCTCGACACGCCCGACAGCCTGATGGTGACCGCGAAGCCGGCGGGCGACTTCACCGTGACCCAGACGCGTGGGCTGGTAGTGGTGAAGGCGGCGGGCGGATCGGCCGAGATCGACCTCGACGATGGGCAGGTGCGCTTCCGCGATGCGGCGGGCAAACTGACGCTGGAGGAAGCACCACGTGCCGGGTTCACCCCGGTCACCGCCGGTGGCGAAACATTTGTCGCCGTCCGCCAGCAGTTCAATCGCGGCACCGACGAAGGATTCTACGGTCTGGGCCAGCACCAGAACCGGCAGATGAATTACAATGGCGAGGACGTCGAACTCGCCCAGCATAACATGGACATCGGCATCCCGTTCGTCGTGTCGACGAAGAATTACGGCGTGCTGTGGGACAATAACGGCATCACCCGCTTCGGCAATCCGCAGGCATATCGGCTGGTCGGCGACGGCATGAAGGTCATGTCGGGCGGCAAGCCCGGCTGGCAGGCGCAATATTATCTGGGCGACCGGCTGGCGGTGACGCGGACCGAGGCCACGATCAACTATCAGTTCATCAAGGATCAGGCGAACTGGCCGGCGGCGGCCAAGGCGCAGACGGTCGCCGCGACCACCGGACAGAATACCGCCGGCAATGCGGTGCAGACACAGAAGGTCGTGTGGACCGGCACCGTCATGCCTTCGGTCACCGGCGTCCAGAAATTCCGTCTCTATTCGTCGAGCTATGTGAAGGTCTTCGTCGACGGCAAGGAGGTGCTGAACCGCTGGCGGCAGAACTGGAACCCGTGGTTCCACAATTTCGACCTGCCGATGACCGCGGGCAAGGCGGCCGAGGTCCGGATCGAGTGGGAGCCGAATGCCGGCTATATCGCGCTGTTCCAGAACGATCCGCTGCCCGCACCCGACCGCCATTCGCTGTGGTGGTCGTCGGACGTCGCCCATGCGCTCGATTATTATTATGTCGGCGGCAAGGACATGGACGGCGTCATCGCCGGCTATCGCGCGCTGACCGGCAAGGCGGCGCTGATGCCGCGCTGGGCTTACGGCTTCTGGCAGAGCCGCCAGCGCTACAACACGCAGGACGAACTGCTGAACGTCGTGCGCGAATATCGCAAGCGCCGCCTGCCGATCGACAACATCGTGCAGGACTGGTTCTACTGGCCCGAGGACCAGTGGGGCTGCCACTGCTTCGACGGAGAACGTTTTCCCAACCCGCAGCAGATGGTCGACGAAATCCATGCTTCGGACGCGCGGATCATGATTTCGGTGTGGCCCAAATTCTACCCGAACACGAAGAACGCGCAGGAACTGAACGCCAAGGGCTATTTGTATCAGGGTAACCTGATCGCGAAAGAACGCGACTGGGTCGGCAAGGGTTATTTCAACACCTTCTACGATCCCTATGCCCCCGAAGCGCGCGCGATCTATTTCCGGCAGATGAAGGAGGCTTTGGTCGACAAGGGCTTCGATGCATGGTGGATGGACGCGACCGAGCCGGACATTCATTCGAACCTGTCGATCGAGGAACGCAAGGACCGGATGGGTCCGACCGCGCAGGGGCCGGCCGAGGAGTTCTTCAACAGCTATCCTTTGGTTCATGCCGAGGGCGTCGCGGATGGCCTGCGTCAGGCGAAGCCCGACGTGCGCCCGTTCATCCTGACCCGGTCGGGCTATGGCGGTATCCAGCGCGCCAGTGCCGCGCTCTGGTCGGGCGACGTCGCGTCGCGCTGGGACGATCTGCGCGACCAGATTTCGGCGGGCGTCAACCTGTCGATGTCGGGCGTGCCCAACTGGACGCACGATATCGGCGGCTTCGCGGTCGAGGATCGCTATGCCAAGAAGGACCCGGCGCATCTGGCCGAATGGAAGGAACTGAACCTGCGCTGGTTCCAGTTCGGCGCGTTCAGCCCGCTGTTCCGCAGCCATGGCGAGACGCCGTTCCGCGAAATCTATGAGCTCGGCGCCAGCGATCCGGCGCTCTATCAGGCGCTGGGCACCTATGATCGCCTGCGCTACCGGCTGCTGCCCTACATTCTGTCGCTGGCAGCCGAGAATTGGCACCGCGACGGCACGATGATGCGCGGGCTGGTGATGGACTTCGCCGCCGATCGCAAGACCTGGGGGATCGACGACCAGTATATGTTCGGGTCGGCGTTCCTGGTAGCACCGGTGACGCAGTTCGGCGCGCGCAGCCGGCAGGTGTACCTGCCCGCCGGGGCCGACTGGTATGATTTCTCGACCGGCGCGTATCTGAAGGGCGGACGGACGATCACCGCCGCCGCGCCGCTTTCCACCATGCCGCTCTATGTCCGCGCCGGATCGATCGTGCCGACCGGTGCCGAGGTGCAGTCGACCGCCGAACAGCCCGATGGGCCGTATGTGCTGCACGTCTTCACCGGCAAGGATGGCAGCTACACGTTGTTCGAGGATGATGGCCTCAGCGAAGGCTATCGCAAGGGCCAGTCGGCGCAGATCCCGGTGACGTGGAGCGAGGCGACGAAGACGCTGACCATCGGCGCGCGGCAGGGCAGCTTCCCCGGCATGGTCGCCCAGCGCGCGATGTCGGTGCGGTTCCACACGCCGGGCAAGGCGGTCGCGCCGGACTTTGCCGACAACAAGGCGACGGCGTTCGTCTATGACGGGCGGGCAGTGCGCATGCCTCTCAAGTAACGCGACGGTATCCCCGCGCAGGCGGGGATCCAGGGTTCCACGCGGACAGCCTGGTTGGCTTGGCTCTGGACCCCCGCCTGCGCGGGGGTACGGTAGCGGCGAAACGGCGGAGAAATTACATGACGAGCGCACAACGGATCGCCTTCGGCACCCTCGACGGCCAACCGGCCGAAGCGATCGAATTGACCGCCGCCACCCTCTCCGCGCGCATTCTGCCGCTGGGCGCCACGCTCCAGTCGCTGTGCGTCCCCGACCGCGACGGCACGGTAGCCGACATCGTCCTCGGCTTCGACGACGTCCAATCCTATCGCGACCGTCCATCGTGGTTCGGAGTGACGGTCGGCCGCTATGCCAACCGCATCGCGCACGGGCGCTTCAGCCTCGACGGGCGGACCTACACACTCGAAACCAACAACACGCCGAACCACCTGCACGGCGGATCGGACGGCTTCGACCAGCGATTATGGGACGTGGCCGAGGTCGGGCAGGACGATGGCGCAGCATGGGTCCGCCTGACGCTGACCAGCCCGGACGGCGACGCCGGCTATCCCGGTACGCTCCACGCCAGCGCAACCTACACGCTGACACCTGAGGCGCTGACCATCGCCTATGCCGCGACGACCGACGCACCCACGGTAGTCAATCTCACCAACCACGCCTTTTTCGATCTGGGCGGGCAGGGGGAGGCGATGCGCCACCTGCTGACCATTGAGGCGGTTCAGTTCCTGCCGGTCGACGCGACCTCGATCCCTACCGGCGAGCGGCGGGCGGTGGCGGGCACGCCGTTCGACTTCCGCTCGCCCCACGTCATTGGCGATCGGGTGCGGGACGGCCGCGACGAACAGATCGCGATCGGGCGCGGCTATGACCATAACTTCATCGTGCGGGGGAAAGTGGGCGTGCTGCGTCCGGCGGCGGTGCTGGCCGATCCCACCTCCGGGCGGGTGATGGACGTGGCAGTGACCGCGCCCGGCCTACAACTTTACGCCGGCAATTTCCTGAACGGGGCGCAGGCCGGCAAGGGCGGGCGGCTGTATCGGCAGGGCGATGCCGTCTGCCTCGAACCGCAGGCGTGGCCCGATACGCCCAACCGCAGCGACTTTCCGTCTGCCCGGCTGGACCCCGGTCAGCGCTACGAAAGCGTCATGCGCTTCGCCTTTTCGGTGCGATAACGGTGTCGGCTGCACCGCCGCAACGATGTTGCGCGGCGCACAACGCGCCTTGACGAAATCGGTTGCGTTTGCGAACGACCGCTCATGAAGACCCCCCTTCTCCTCGCCGCGACTGCCGCGGCCTTCGCCCTTTCGGCCTGCGGTCAGCAGCAGCCGGAACAGCTCGACACCCGCGCGCCCGATCCGCTGGCATCGCAGCTCGCCAACCGCGCCCCCGTGGAACTTCCGCCGCCCGTCAAGGCGAGCGTGACCTTCCGCTGCAAGGACAACAGCCTCGTCTATGTCGACTTCTTCGAAGGCGACACCCAGGCGAACTTCCGCGCCAAGCAGGGCGACATGCCCGTCCGCCTGAAGGCCGAGGAAAAGGGCAAGCCCCTGACCGGCGAAGGCGGCTACAGCCTGACCGGCAGCCCCAAGAGCATCACCCTGACCCAGCCGGGCAAGGGCGCGCAGACCTGCAACGCCTGATCCGATTACCGGTGGCGGCTAGCTTCCGGGCCGCCATCGTTCGACAGACTGACGGCCGGCGGAGCGATCCGCCGGCCGTTTCTTTTTTGGTGCTGGACTTCGCCCAAAGCCACCTGTCACCCCGGGCTTGACCCGGGGTCCCGCTTTCTTGCCGTGACGGGAGAAAAAGAAGCGGGACCCCGGGTCAAGCCCGGGGTGACGGTGTGGGGGGGGAGTTTGCTGTCCTTCCCAAGGACGTCACCTCAGCCCAGGGTGAGGTCTCTCGCGGCTCCTGCCGCGCCCGATTACCGGGAGACCCCAGCCTGCGCTGGGGTGACGTATGCGGCCGGCGGGATGTGCGTGAAAGCAGCCCTCAATACTTCACCCGCGTTGCGCGAAGCTTGTAGCGCTTGAGCGCGTCCTGCACGCTGCCGCTGCCCGCCAGATGGCCGGCACCTACCGCGACGAACACCGTGCCCGGGCGCTTCATCCGCTCCTCGATCCACTTGGCCCAGCGGGCGTTGCGATCGGTGAGCAGCACGCGCTTCAACTCGGGCGAGACGGTCATCTCCTCGTTCATCGTCGCCGCCAGCGCGTCCGGGTCGCCGCGGCGCCACTGGTCGACCATCTTGTCGATCGACTGGCCGGCGGTCGGCAGTTCCTTGATCGTCTCGGTCAGGAAGGTGACCTGTGCGGCATCCGACAGCGAATCGAAAAAGCCGAACTGCTGCTCCAGCGTTTCCAGCCCGGTAACCGGCTTGCCCGCCGCCTTGGCCGCCTGCGAGATCGCCTGTTCCGCGCCGCTTGCCGGATCGTAGCCTTGTTTCTGCAGCGTCACCAGCGTCAGCGTCGACGCGGCGAACCACGGGTCGAGCTGTTCCAGCGCACCGGCGGGCAGGCCGGCATCGGCCACCGCCTTGGCATAGGCCGGGCGCTCCGCCTCGGGCAGCTTTTCGCTGAGCTTCGGGCCGGTCACGTTCACCGCCGACTTCATCACCGCCGCCTGCGCTTGTTCCTGCGTCGGCATCGGGATTTCCAGCACGACCTCGTTCGATTTGTCGAACGCGCTACGCACGGCTTCGTCGAACCACGACAGGCCGGGCTTCAGGACGTGGATCGTCCCGAACAGATAGATGGTCGTGTCCTTGTCCTTGACCACCCACAAAGCGGGATCGGCCTCGCCCGCCGGCAGGTCGGCGATCGGGGTTGTCGGCTTGGGGGCGGCCTGTCCCCAGACGGGCGCAGCGGTCAGCAAACTGAATGCGGCGGCGAAACGCAGCAGGATCGAGGACATCATCGTCTCCATGGCGCCGGCAGGGCCGGCAGTTGCACCGTCATAGCAGCGCCGCCGGGGACGCGACACAAGATTTGCCGTTCATCGATAACGCAGGAACGTCCGTGCCGCTCCCATCGTTGAGGCCGTCCATATCCCTGATTTCAGGGCCTTGCCGGGAATTCCGCGATGTCGAACGCCTCTGCCCCCGATCCGTCCGACAACAAGCCGCGGCGGGTGCCGATCGGTCCCCTCGCCGCCGCGCTGGCCAGCAAGGTCGAGGCAGCGTCGCTGCTGTTCATCGCATCGGACGAGGTGCGCGCGGCGGCGCTGGCGGACGTGCTGGCGGCTTTCGCGCCCGATGCAACGGTCGTGCACCTGCCGGCAAGCGACGCCCTGCCCGGGGACGATGCGCCGGCATCGCCCGGCAATGCCGGCGCGCGGGTCGCGGCGCTCCGCCGGCTGCGGATCGCGCATGGCGAGGGCCGCGCGGTAGCGTGCATGACTACGCCGGAGGCAACGGCGTTGCGCATCGCTGCGCCCACCGATTTCGATGCCGCGCCGCCGGTCTTACGCGTCGGCGAGGCGATCGACCTGTCCGACATGGCCGCGCGGGTGGAGGAACTGGGGTATGTCCGCGACGACCGGGTCGACGAACCGGGCGAGGTCGCGGTGCGCGGCAGCGTGATCGACATTTTTCCCGCCGATGCCGAACAGCCGATCCGCGTCACGGTGGAGGAGGATCGCATCGCATCGATCCGCAGCTATGATCCGGTGACCCAGCGCGGGCATGCCGAGCTGGGCGAGGTCACCATCGGTCGTGCGGCCGAACCGCCGGTGGGGAAGGGCGCAACGCTGCTCGACCACCTGCCGGGTGCCGCGGTGGCGATGGATGGCGATGCCGCCGGACGGCGCGAGCGCTTCCTCGACCTTGCACAGGACGCCACCCGCCGTCGTCGTCGCGATGCCGCATCGCTGGTCGATAGCGCGAGCTGGGATGCGCTGCTCGGTGAGCGGGAGCGGATCGCATTGCCCGAAGCGGTGGCTGAACCCCCTCGCTTCGTCACCGCCCGTGCCCCTGCGCGTGCGTTCGGCAAGTTCGCTCGCCAAGTACTGGAGGAACAGCGGCTCGTGTTGGCGGGCAGCCCGCGCGACCTGCGGTTCCTGCGCAAGAAGCTGGCGAAGCTCGCCCGGACCGAACCGGTGACGATTACGTCGTGGGATGAAGCGGTAGCGGCCAAGCCCGGCACCGCGATGCTGCTGACCGCGCCGCTCGATCGCGGGTTCGTGATCGACGGCGTGACCGTAGTGACGGGCGGCGACCTGCTGGGCGGACGCGCGCGCGGCGACGAACTTGCCGGTGCCGGCGCCAATCCGCTGTTTGCCGAGGCGGGCGAACTGCGCATCGGCGACGTGATCGTGCATGAGGATTTCGGCATCGGCTGCATCGCCGGGCTGGAGCAGCTGCCGGGTGAGGCGGCGGGCGACGCCATCGTGCTGACCTATGCCAAGGCCGCGCGGCGGCTGGTGCCGGTGATGGAGGCCGACCGTATCTGGCGCTATGGCGCGGACGGCGATGCGGTGACGCTCGATGCGCTGGACGGGGCGAGCTGGCAGAAGCGGCGCGGGGCGATCGACACCGCCATCGCCGACAGCGCGCGCGAACTGGCGGCCATTGCCGCGACACGGGACCAGCAGCGGGTCGCACCGATCGAGGTCGACATCGCCGCCTATGAACGCTTCGCCGCCGGATTTCCCTTTACCGAAACCCCCGATCAGGCGCGCGCCATCGCCGCCGCCCGCGCCGATCTGGCCGCCGGTCGCCCGATGGACCGGCTGGTCATCGGCGATGTCGGCTATGGCAAGACCGAGGTGGCGCTGCGCGCCGCAGCGATCGTCGCCTTGTCCGGGCGGCAGGTCGCGATTGCCGCGCCGACAACGGTGCTGGTCCGCCAGCATGTCGAAACCTTCCGCCGCCGATTCGAGGGCACGGGGATCGAGGTTGCCGGCCTGTCGCGTCTGTCCGATGCGGCGGAAAAGAAACGGGTGAAGGCCGGCCTGGCCGACGGATCGATCGGTGTGGTCGTCGGTACGCAGGCGGTGGCCGGCAAGGGTGTCACCTATCACGACCTCGCCCTCACCGTCATCGACGAGGAACAGCGATTCGGTGCGAAGGACAAGGCGCGCCTACGCGAGATGGCCGACCATGTGATGACATTGTCGGCGACGCCGATCCCCCGCACGCTGCAAAGCGCGTTGATCGGCCTGCAGCAATTGTCGGTCCTCGCGACCCCGCCGGCCCGCCGCCAGCCGATTCGTACCGCCGTCGCCGCGTTCGACGAGGTGACGGTGCGCACCGCGCTGCTGCGCGAACGCTCGCGTGGCGGGCAGAGCTTCGTCGTGGTGCCCCGGATCGAGGATATTGCCCCGCTGGAGGAACGGCTGCGCAAGCTGGTCCCCGACCTCGACCTGATCGTCGCCCATGGCAAGATGCCGGCGGCGGAGATCGACGCGGCGATGGTCGGCTTTGCCGAGGGCGAGGGCGACGTGCTGCTGGCGACCAACATTATCGAGGCGGGGCTGGACGTGCCGCGCGCCAACACGATGATCGTCCACCATGCCGACCGCTTCGGCCTGTCGCAGCTCCACCAGCTGCGCGGGCGGGTCGGGCGCGGCGGGCGGCGCGGGCAGATATTGCTGCTGACCGATCCGGACCAGTCGATCGCGGACGCCACCCTGAAACGACTCCGCACCTTGCAGGCGTTCGACCGGCTGGGCGCGGGCTTTGCCATCAGCGCGCGCGACCTCGACCTGCGCGGCGCGGGCGACCTGGTGGGTGAGGCGCAGGCCGGGCACATGAAGCTGATCGGCATCGACCTGTACCAATATCTGCTCGGCCGCGCGCTCCGGGCCGAACGCGGCGAGAATGTCGACCGGGTCGTGCCTGAACTCCATGTCGGGATCGCCGGTCGCCTGCCGGAGCATTGGATACCCGAGGCCGAAGTGCGGCTGATGCTCTATGGCCGGCTGGCGCGGATCGAGGAGGAAGGTGCGCTCGATGCGTTCGAAGAAGAGTTGGAGGACCGGTTCGGTGCGCTGCCCGACGAGGCGCGGCTGCTGATCGAACTGGCCCGCGTCCGCCTGCTGGCGCGAGGGGCGGGCGTGGCGAAGGTCGATGCCGGCCCCGCGGCGATCGCACTGACCCCGCAGCATCGCGGGGACGCGCCCGAGGGGCTGACCGAGAAGAACGGTCGCTGGATCATGGCCGCGCGGATCGACGATGCGGAGGAACGGCTGACCAAGGTCGGTGAGGTATTGGAGGCGGTGGCGGCATAACTTCGCTGGCGTTGGCGGCGATCCTGTCCGATGCTGTCCGCATGACGAAAGCGATCTTCATCACCGGCGGCGGATCGGGCATCGGGCGGGCCGTCGCGCAGTTGTTTGCCAGCAGGGGCTGGCGCATCGGCCTTGCGGATGTGAACGCCGCCGGCCTGGCGGAAACGGCGGCGCTGTTGCCGAACGGTGCCGCGACGTTCGTGTTCGACGTGACCGATCGCGCGGCATGGGACGCGCCGCTCGCGGCATTTGCCGATGGCGGCGGGATCGACGTGCTCTTCAACAACGCCGGCATCGCCTCGGGCGGTGTCTTTGCCGAGATGACGCCGGACGCGGTCGAGCGGACCATCGCCGTCAACCTGACCGGTGTGGTGCACGGCGCCCATGCAGCCCATCGCTACCTGAAAGCCAGTGGCGGGTGCCTGCTCAACACCGCGTCGGCCGCCGGCATCTATGGCACCGCCGGTGCGGCCGTCTATTCGGCAACCAAGTTTGGGGTGCGGGGGTTGAGCGAGGCGCTGGATGGCGAATGGTCGGCGGATGGTATCCGCGTGCGGTCGCTGATGCCGGGGTTCATCGACACGCCGCTGCTCGACGCGTCGCTGGCCGGGACCAATTACAATGTCCGGCAGCAGGTCCGCGCCGCCGGACTGGAGTTCACGCCCGTCGAAATCGTCGCGCAGGCGGCATGGGACGCGGTGCACGGCGACGCCGTCCACACGCCCGTCGGGCCGACCGCGAAGCGGATGCGCTTCGCCGCGCGGTGGCTGCCGGGAAAATTGCGGCAGCAGATGCGGCGGCGATAGGCTCCGCACAATCGTCATCCCTGCGAAGGCGGGGATCCATAGCCGCTGACCTTTGCGCCTTTATCGCGACGCTGGCGTGTATGGATTCCCGCCTGCGCGGGAATGACGAATTTTGGCTATTCCACCAGCGCGTCGATCGCCTGCGCCATGTCGATGTCGCGGTCCGACAGCCCGCCCGCGTCGTGCGTCGTGAGCAAAATGTCGACGCGGTTGTAGACGTTCGACCATTCGGGATGATGGTCCGCCTTTTCGGCGAGCAACGCGACCTGCGTCATGAATGCGAACGCCTGGCTGAAATTGTCGAAGGTGAAGCTGCGGACGATCGCGTCGCGCCCGGCGTCATGGTCCCAGTCGGGCAGGCCGTCCAGCGCATCGGCGCGCTCTGCCTGGCTCAGCGGTTCCATCGTCCCTCCCTTGTATCTGCCTCGGCGCAATGCCTATGGTTTGCGCCATGTCCGATCAAGCGCGAACCGCCCCGAGTGCCGAAGCAATGGAAGCGCTCGCCCGTGCCGCGCTGGCGCGCATTCCCGAACCCTTTGCCGGCCACCTGTCCGACATCGTGCTGCTGGTCGAGGAATTCGCCGACGACGATACGCTGGCGGCGATGGAAATGGAGCCGTACGAGCTGACCGGCCTGTACCATGGCAGCCCGGTCGGCGAGAAGTCGGCGTTCGACGGCATGCGCCTGCCCGACCGCATCCATTTGTATCGCCAGCCGCTGCTGGCCGAATGGTGCGAGACCGGGGTCGATCTGGGCGATCTGATCCGGCATGTCGTGGTGCACGAGGTCGGCCATCATTTCGGCCTGTCCGACGACGACATGCACGCGCTGGAAGACTCTGTTTGATCCTGTCCCTTGCGCACGTGACGGGCCGGCGCGGCGGGCGGGCGCTGTTCCGCGACCTGTCGTTCGACCTTTGCGCGGGCGAGGCGGTATTGGTGCAGGGGCCGAACGGCGTCGGCAAATCGACGCTCGTACGGATCGCCGCCGGACTGTTGCCGCCGGCGGAGGGCAGGGTTGCGCGCGACGGTGCGGTCGCGTTGCTGGCCGAGGCCGCGGCGCTGGACGCTTCGGTGTCGCTGGGGACGGCACTGGACTTCTGGGCGGGACTGGACGGCGCGCGGGACCGGCTGCCCGCCGCGCTGTCGGCGATGGACATCGCTTCGCTGGCGGACGTGCCGGTGCGGATGCTGTCGACCGGGCAGAAGCGCCGCGCCGCCATCGCCCGCGTCATCGCCAGCGGCGCGCCGCTGTGGCTGCTCGACGAACCGGCCAACGGGCTGGACGCGGCGTCGCTCGACCGGCTGGAGACGGCGATCGCGCGCCATCGCGACGGCGGCGGGGCGGTGCTGGTCGCCAGCCATGTCGCCGTGGCGCTCCCGCACGCGAAGGTCGTGACGCTGTGATCGCGCTGATCCTGCGCGAACTGCGTATCGCGTGGAGCGGCGGCGGGCTGTTGCTGCCGGTCGCCTTCTTCCTGCTGGTCGCGACGCTGTTCCCCTTCGCGATCGGTCCCGATGCGGCATTGCTGGCACGGATCGGCGGCGGGGTGGCGTGGGCGGCAGCGCTGCTGGCCGCGTTGCTGCCGCTCGACCGGCTGGTCGCGCCCGATATGGAAGCCGGGGTGGTCGATCAGCTGGTCTTACGCGGATGGAGCGAAACGAGCGTCGCCGCCGCCAAGACGATCGGTCACTGGCTGGGCTTTGCGCCGGCGGTGATGCTGGCGGCGGCGCTGTCGGCGGCATTGCTGGGGATGGACGGGCCGACCTTGGTCGCGCTGGAGATCGGGTTGCTGCTCGGCACGCCGGGGCTGGCGGCGCTGGGCGTGGCGACGGCGGCACTGACCGCCGGCCTGCGTGGCGGGGGCGCGGTGGCGGGCCTCGTGATGCTGCCGCTGGCGCTGCCGCTGGTGATCTTCGGGGC